>DATHQQ010000246.1:0-14951 GCA_035482595.1 Verrucomicrobiia bacterium | reverse complement strand
CCGGGCCGCTCGCCCGCGGCGAGGATGTCGACCGGCTGCTCGCCCGGGTCCAGGCGCGGCGCATGCTGCCCACGCGGCTGATCCAGGGGATGCAGCGCGCGATCCAGACGCGAGTCATCGGGCGGCTGCTCGCGGGCGGCGGTCCGCCGGTTGCAACGCCGCCGCTGATCCTGCGCCTGCTGCAACTCTTTCCCCTGCTGCAGCGCATTCCCGCCTGGATCGTGGGCCTGGGCTTCCGCCGCGAGCATATCCGGTCGCCCGAGGCGCCGCGCCGCTAAGCCGTCATTGCGGGCGATAAGCCTCTCTCTTCCTTCCGTCATGGTCGGCGAAGGCCGACCATGACGGCATAGAGAGCGAGGCGTTCCTGCTCCAATCGGACTGTCGTGGGACGAGCCCAGCGACAGCAAGCAGAACCTGCCGCCTCTCCCTTACCCCTCATGAGCGTCGCGGCTAGTACTTCACCCGCACCTTGTAGGTCAGCGTGGTCGAGCCTTCAGCGGGGATGGCGACACTCCAGTTGGCGGTCGAGGCATCGGCCTTCACATGTTGCGCGCTTTCCGCCGTCACCTGCCAGTCACCGGGAAAATTCTGCGACATCGTGACCGTCACCGGCTCCGTCTTGGCGTTCTTGAACTCGATGGAATAGCCGCTCTCGAAGACATCGTCGGCGATCACCGAGAAATCGGTCTGCTTGCCGCGCGCGGTGACATCGAAGGCCTGGCCCAGGACGAGCTTCACCGATTCGTTCTTCGGCGTATGGTCGATGGCATCCTCGCCGACGAAGATCGCATTGCCGTTGGAATCGGCCTTGTAGACGCGCACGATTCCCTTGGGCAGCGGGATGCCCAGCTTTGCGGCCTCGGTATTCTCGAACATCAGCCGGACATCGGCATTGACGCGCTCGCCCTCGCCGTAGCGCGCGTTGAAGGAATTCACGACATTGTCGAAGCGGTATTCCTTATGCACCGGCACGCCATGGCCGGTCAGCAGCTCGACCTGCTTGGTCTGGTTCTCATCGATATTGGTCGGCCGCGCGAGGGTGTAGAGGTGATATTCGAACATCGCCTGCTCGGTCATGGGCTGGGCCGGGGCTTCCGCCACCATGGTCGCTGCCTTCATCTGCATATCCATCGCCTGGCGCACCTGGTTCACATTGCCGGCGACGAGCTGGAGCTTGGCGTTGCGATAGGCGGTGCCGCTGGTGTTGGTGAGGGTGACCCAGCCCTTGAGCTCGATGGTGCTCTCGTCGGGCGAGAGCTCGGCGATGTAATCGGCGCTCCAGCCGAGGCCGCCGGTGAGATAGGCGAGTTCGACCGGGACCCGGCCCTCCATCGCACTGTCGAGCTTGGTCACCAGCGTGGGGCGGGAGCGGAGATTGGCCGGTACCTCGGAGAACACGATGCGGCCGGGGACATTGGTCTCGATCCGGTCGCCGATCTGCAGCACCACGCCATTGGCCACGCTCAGCACCCGGGCCTCCTGCACCACCTCATCGCCGCTGTCGGGATCGAGGCGGATGACCCGCACCATGCTGCCGACGGATTTCTCGAGCAGCTTCTCGGGCGTGAGCAGGTCGAAATCGAAATTCTGCTCCAGCACGTCGAGGGGTCCCGCGCTCGATTTGAGCAGCGCGGTCTGGGGCCGGATCTGGGCGCTGACATCGACGAAGGCGACGTCGTTCTCGCCCTTGACCAGGGAGATGGTGCGTGCGTCGCGCACCAGCGCCAGATCCTGGTTGTAGATGGTGACGGCGACATCGGTCTGATCGGCCAGGGTCGCATTGGTTTCGCCCGCCACGGCGGCCGTCGCCACGGACAGGGCCAGCAAGCCGGCGGTGGCGAGCGTAAATCGACGCATGGGAGTTCCCCTCTGGAAATGTGGTACTAAAGCCTCGGCCTTGAATCCGGCGGAACTTTGTCTATCGCGGGGCATTCTTGGCGCATTGACGCATCCGTCTGATGATCGCGCTAACGCAAGCGGCGCGATGTTCGCGCGAGCGGGCGTGAAGGGCAAGGACAGGCATGGCCGTTGCGAAGCCCCGGACGCTCTCCGACGGGCCCGAGACGATTGGTCGTCTTGGGGGACGTCTCGGGAGAGGCTCGGCTTGGCGCCACCGGCTGCCGGCGCTCTCCCGGGTCGACGGCTGGCTTCTGGGAGCCATCGGGGTGCTGGCGCTGGCGGCGCTCAGCCTGGCGCTCCGATCCGATGCGACAGTATTTCTCAAGCCCTTCAGCGAGGACGGCTACTACAGCCTCGCCGTCGCCCGCAGCATGGCGGCCGGCCATGGCATGACCATCGACGGCGTGACCCGCACCAACGGCATTCAGCCGCTCCTCACGATCATCCAGGCCGGGCTGTTCTGGCTCGCCCGCGGCAACGATCTTCTGGCGCTGCGGCTCGTGCTCATCCTCTATTGGCTGCTCTATCTCGGCACCGGGGCCTTGCTGGGCTGGATCGCCGCCATGGCGCTCCCCGATCCGGAAGGCCGGGCGACCCGGGCGCTCACCACCGCCCTCGTCTATCTGGGCGCCAGCTATCTCTTCCTGCATCATTTCAACGGGCTGGAGACGGGGCTCCTGCTCTTCCTCCTGGCGGCGGCCTGGCGCTATCAGCAGGCGGGGGCGGCGGAGAGCTGGCCAGGTCTCGCCCTCTTCGGCGCCCTGCTCGGCCTGGCGGTGCTGGCGCGCATCGATGCCAGCTTCCTGGTCGTCTGCCTGGCCGGCCTCGAACTATGGCGCTGGCGCCGGCGAAGCCCGGGCCGGGGGCTGGCCCGCGCCGCGTTGCTGGGCGCCATGGCGCTCCTCGTCTCGGGGCCCTGGTGGGCCTACAACATCCTCGTCTTCGGCTCGCCGATGCCGATCAGCGGGACGGCGACCCAATCCTGGGCCATCGATGGATTCCGTTTCGGTTGGTTCCTCTGGGGCCTCGCCATGGGCGCCTTCCCCTGGCTCTTCGGCGGCGAGGCAGAGGGCATGCTCCTGAACGTCATCCGCCTGCCGCTCTATGCGGGGGGCTTGTGGCTCCTCTGGCGGGTCTACCGCCGCCTGCCTGCCGAGACGCGCGATTTCGCCTTGGCCCTGGGCGCGGCGGTGATTTTGCTCGGCGTCTATTACTGGCTCTCCTCCATCGCCTATTGGTTCTATTCCCGCTATCTGACGCCCGCGGCTCTACCCGCAGCGCTGGGCCTCGGCCTCGCCGCATCCGAGCTGCTGCGGCGCCGGCCCCGGGCGCTGGCCTGGCTCGCCCCGCTCCTCCTGGTCCCAGTGATCACGCTGGCCGTGCTCGCCTGGTCGGGCAAAGGCATCTACGGCACCATCATGTTCTGGGACCAGGTGCTGCTGGTGCGCGATTCGGTGCCGGCATCGGAGACCGTCGCCGCGGGTCAGTCGGGCACGCTGAACTTCTTCCGGCCCGATGTGGTCAATATGGACGGCAAGGTGAACCCCGAGGTCTTCGCCTACCGCGGCCATCTCTGGGACTATCTCGCCAGGCGCGACATCCATTGGTTCGTCGACTGGCCGAACTATGTGCAGCGGGTGCTGGGCGACGATCCCTCGGCGCATGGGTGGAAGCTCGTCGGCCGGCGGGCCAATTTCATGCTCTATCACCGCGAAGGGCCGTAAGGCTGTTACGGCCTCACACAGAGGAAATCGGCATAGGCTTCGTCGGCGCATTCCACGGCCAGGATGCGCAAGCCGGCACGTTCGATCAAACCCTCAAGGATCCAGCGGAAGCTGCTGTGTTCCTCGCGCACATGGGTGGCGAAATCCTCGCGGGTGAAGCCTTGCCCCGCCGGCTGCGCCACCCGGGCGATCCAATCCTCTACGCCCCGCATGCAATCGGCGGGGCCGAAGGAGAACACGACGTCGCGCAGGAAGAAGCTGCCGCCGGGCCGCAGCCAGTCACGGATGCGCGCCAGCGCGACGGCCTTCCAGAAATCCGGCAGGTGATGCAACGCGAATTTCGAGATCACGAGATCGGCCGGCGGGCCCTCATGGGCATAGCTGAGAAATCCGCTGTGCCGGCAGCGGAGATTGCCGAGCCCGGCATCGGCCGCGCGGCGCCGCGCGAAATCCAACATGGCCGGCGAGACGTCGAGGGCGATCACCTCGCGGGCGACCTTGGCGGCCTCGCAGGCGAACTGGCCCGTGCCGCAGCCGATATCGATGACGAGGTCCGAAGGCCCGATGCCCAGATCGGCGATGAGGGCGCGATCCTCCGCGGGCTCGCGGCCCTGATTGCGGTCATAGGCCGCGACCGCCGCCGCGTCGGCGAAATCCACGCCCAGCTGGCGCAGCTCGTCGTAGTACCAGTCCGGGCTCGCCATGACCCCTCCGGAGGCAAAAGGCAACGACCGCCGATCTTCACCCGCCCCGACGGCGCGCTTCAAGCGCAGCGCCGCGCGCGATGCCCGCAAACCGCGATCATCTGCTATGCTCGGTTGCAGAGCTCAGGGGTCAATCGATGGCACGGCTGCTGCTGATCTCGCTGGGGAAGCTGACGGGGGCCCTGCTCGAGGCGGCGGCGCGCGACAGCCGCTTCGACACCATCATCATCGCCGGCCGCCAGAGCGACTACGGCAGGGCCAAGGCGAATCAGGCCCGGATCGGCGCCGCTTTGGAAGGGCGCTTTCCCCGGATCACCTTCGAGCCCTTCGACTTCAACGAGGCCGGGGCTGCGGTACGGCTGCAGAGCTTCGCCCCCGACGTCGCTTTCGCCGCCCCCAGCCTGCTGCCCTGGTGGAAGGTTGCGGCCAGCGCCAATCCCAAGGCCAAGGGCATGCCCTTCGCCGGCTGGCTCGCCTGCAATTTGGCGCCGATGCTGAAGCTGGCCGCGGTCTGGGGCGAATCGGGGCTGAGCTGCCCCTGGGTCGGTGCCGCCTATCCCGACGTGGTCAATGCCATCCTGGCATCCATCGGCCCGGCGCCCACGGTGGGCTGCGGCAATATCGCCGAAGCGATCCCCAAGATCCGCTTCGCCGCCGCCGCGGCCACGGGCGCGCCACCCCAGGAAGTGGAGGTCCGGCTGGTGGCCGAGCATGCCCTCGAGTTCCGCCACTATGCCGAGCCGGGGGCCGAGCTGCCGCCCTATCTGCTCCAGGCCCGCTGGGGCGAGCGCGACGTCACCGCGGAGGGGCTGGCCGGCCTCACCCGGCCCATGCCGATTCCCTATGATCTCGATTTCAATCTGCTGACCGCCTCGGCCACGGTCGGGCTCCTGGCCGCCCTGGCCGGTGGGGGCGAGGCGATCGCAACCCACGCCCCGGCGCCCAACGGCCTGCTGGGCGGCTATCCGATCCGGGTGAGCCGAGGCAAGGTTGAGCTCGATCTGGCGCCCCATTGGTCGCTGGCCGAGGCCATGGCCGTCAACCGCAGCTCGCTGCCCTTCGACGGCATCGCCGAGATCGAGGCCGATGGGCTGGTGCATTTCACGGACCGCACCGCCGGAGCGCTCCGCACCCTCCTCGGCCGCCCCGTCGACCGTCTGAAGCCGGAAGAGGCGCCGACCCATGCGGCGGAGCTTCTGCTGGCGATTTCGTAGCCATTCGACTCCGCGCAGCGCCTCCGCTCCTGGCCGGCCAAGCCTCGTTCTTTTTGCCGTCATAGACCGGGCAGCTGCCAGGCCTTACGAACCCTCGCTCCGCCGCTCGAAGCGGAGATAGGTCGGCGGGCGGCCTTCGCGCAGGGCCTTTTGCTCGTAGCGGGTGGGCGGCCAGTCCGCGGGGCGGCGGTGCAGGTCGGCCTCGGCCCCGGCCCGCCAGCGGAAATCCGGATGGGCGGGAAGGTGCTCCAGAGTCCAGGCGAGATAGGTGGGATCGTCGGTCGCCACGCGCAGCTCCGCGCCCGGCAGCATGATCCGCGCCAGGCTGACGAGATTAGTGGGGCCGATGAAGCGGCGCTCGGCATGGCGCGCCTTTGGCCAGGGATCGGGGAAGAGAAGGAACACCCGCGCCACCGACCGGTCGGGCAGCCGATCGATCAGGTCGCGCGCGTCCTCCGGCCAGAGGCGGATATTGGATAGATCGCTGCTCTCGATCTGAGCCAGCAGGGACGCGATGCCGTTGCGGTAGACCTCGCAGCCCACCAGCAGCACCTCGCGATGGGCGGCGGCCTGCCAGGCGAGATGCTCGCCGGCGCCGAACCCGATCTCGAGCCAGAGCGGGGCTGCAAGCGGGGCCGCGGGATCGAAGCCCAGCTTCGGCAGCAGCTCCTGCATCAGTCGCTGCTGCCCCGGCCGGAGACGCCGGCCGGCCCGCCGCCCGTAGAAATTGCGCTGGCCGGCCCCGATTTCCGCCTCAGGCCCGGCGATGGGAGGCCCGGGGGTGGGGCTCAGTTGATAGCGGCCTTCAACTCGTCGACGAGATCCACCTTCTCCCAGGAGAAGCCCCCATCCGCATCGGGCTGGCGCCCGAAATGGCCATAGGCGGTGGTGCGGGCATAGATCGGCCGGTTGAGGCCGAGATGCTCGCGGATGCCGCGGGGGCTGAGATCCATCACCTGCTGCAGGGCCTGGGACAAACGGTCCTCCTCGACCTCGCCGGTCTCATGAGTGTCGACATAGACCGAGAGCGGCTTGGAGACGCCGATGGCGTAGCTCAGCTGGATCGTGCAGCGTTGGGCGAGGCCCGCGGCGACGACATTCTTCGCCAGATAGCGGGCTGCATAGGCGGCGGAACGGTCGACCTTGGTGGGATCCTTGCCCGAGAAGGCGCCGCCGCCATGGGGGGCGGCGCCGCCGTAGGTGTCGACGATGATCTTGCGCCCGGTGAGACCGCAATCGCCGTCGGGACCGCCGGTCACGAAGCGGCCGGTCGGATTGACGTAGAACTCCTCCTCCGGACACATCCAGCCCTTGGGCAGCACGTTCAGCACATGGGGACGTACGATCTCGCGCACCTGGCCCTGCTCGAAATCGGCGCCATGCTGGGTCGATACCACGACCGAGGTCGCCCTGACGGGCCGGCCGTCGACATATTGCAGGGTGACCTGGCTCTTGGCGTCGGGACCCAGCCCCGGTTCGGCGCCGGAATGTCGGGCTTCGGCCAGGGAGCGCAGGATCTGATGGGCGTAATAGATCGGCGCCGGCATGAACTCCGGCGTCTCGCGGCAGGCATAGCCGAACATGATGCCCTGGTCGCCGGCGCCCTCGTCCTTGTTGCCCAGCGCATCGACGCCCTGCGCGATGTCGGCCGATTGCTGATGGATCAGGATATCGACCTTGGAGTTCTTCCAGTGGAAGCCGTCCTGCTCATAGCCGATATCGCGAATGGCCTGGCGGGTCACGCTCTCCAGCAGCTCCTTGGTCACCGAGGCGGGCCCACGGACCTCGCCGGCCAGGACCACCTGGTTGGTTGTCGCCAGAGTTTCGCAGGCGACGCGGGAATAGGGATCGGCGCTGAGATAGGCGTCGACGACCGCGTCCGAGATGCGGTCGCACACCTTGTCGGGGTGACCCTCGGACACGGATTCGCTGGTGAAGAGATAGTTTCGATGCTTGGCCAAGAGGGAGCCCCTTCGGATGGCGGTTCGCGAATGGCCCTAAAGCGCCCGCCGGGGCCTATGCCAGCCGGAAGCGGCAGCCCATCAGGGCCGCAGGGCGCCGGATCATGATCAGGCCCCCTGTCCGGGTCAAGAGAGGATTCCTTTCGTCACAGCCTCGTTTCGCCGCACCCCCCAGCCGAGGCCGGCCCTAGGAGATCAGATCGAGGGAGATCAGGCGGCCGAGGCCTTGGCCAGGGCCTTGGTCAACTCGAAGACGCGCTTGCGCACACGGATCTCGTCAATCCGGTAGTAGGCGCGGACCAGCTCCAGGGTCTCG
This sequence comes from Verrucomicrobiia bacterium, assembly GCA_035482595.1. GTDB lineage: Bacteria > Pseudomonadota > Alphaproteobacteria > Dongiales > Dongiaceae > DASXQK01. The sequence continues at coordinate 7,133 of DATHQQ010000246.1, read as the reverse complement.
CGGCGCGCCAGAGGATCGGGCTCGGACACATAGGGTTGCATCCGCGTCTCCGACACGCCCATCAGGCGGCTCGGCGATTTATTGGCGACGCTCGCCTCCATATCCTCGAAGAAATAGGCGATCGGCACCTCGAGCACCCGGGCGAGATCGAACAGCCGGCTCGAGCCGACGCGATTGGCGCCGCGCTCGTATTTCTGCACCTGCTGAAAGGTCAGGCCGATGGCCTCGGCAAGCTTCTCCTGGCTCATGCCGAGGAGCGTCCGCCGCTGTCTGATACGCTGTCCGACATGAACATCGATCGGGTTCGGAAAGCCCTTGCTGGCCATCCGGCCCGATGATTTGCGAGGCTTGCGCATTGAAAAATCCTCCGATGACCGTTCGACGAAAACGGGTCGTGCTGACTTAACACAGCGCCCCCACGGGTCAACCGGAGATTGTGACTATGGACTATTTTTAATCTTGCAGCTGTTTAATGTGACGCCTGGTCAATGCGGCGGCGGGCCAGGAACCAGGCCAGCGCGGCGGCGATGAGGAGCTGGACCAGAAGCGTCCAATCGCCGAAGCGGGCGAACAGCGGCGGCAGGTCCAGGGCCGCAGGCAGAGGCACGTCCCTGACGGCGCTCTTGCCCAGGTCGATCTGGGTCAGCACGCGGCCATAGGGATCGATGAGGCCGGAAATGCCGGTATTGGCCGCGCGCACGATCGGCAGCCCCTCCTCCACCGCGCGGAGCCGGGCAGTGGTGAAATGCTGATAGGGGCCGCTGGAGGTGCCGAACCAGCCGTCATTGGTGAGGTTGAGGAGCCATTGCGGCCGGTGGGCCCGGTCGACGATCTGGCCGGGAAAGATGATCTCGTAGCAGATCAGCGGCCCCACCGGCGGCAGCCCCGGCAGCGTGAGGGTGCGCGGCCCCGGACCCTCGGTGAAATCGATGTTCCCCGGGGTGATCTTGTTGATGAAGGGGAAGATGGCGCGCAGGGGCACATATTCGCCCAGCGGCACGAGATGGAACTTGTCGTAGCTGCCGATCAGATTGCCGTCATGGTCGAGGACCTCGGCGCTGTTGTAGAGACGCTGCCAGTCGCCCGTCGCCGGCTCGCCCCTGAGCGCGCCCGTGATGAGCAGGGCGCCCGGCGGGACCGCCTGGCCCAGCCATTGGCGCAGCTGCGCGTTGCGCTCGAGAAGATAGGGTATCGCCGTCTCCGGCCAGAGCACGGCGCTTACCTTGTCGAGTCCGGGCACGGCGATGGTGAGCTGGCGGTGCAGCGCGACGTTCTGCTCGCCCTCGCCTTCCTTCCATTTCATGGTCTGGGCGATGGCCGGCTGGACGATGCGCAGCACCACCCCGGGCACGAAGGCGTCATCGGCCGCCACCAGCCGGCCGACGCCGCCGAGATAGAGCAGGAGGGCCGCCAGCGCCGCACCGCCGCAGGCGATCCATGCGCTGCGCTTCGGGCTGTCCCAGAGCACGGCCGGCATGGCGGCCACGGCCACGGTGATGAGGCTGAGGCCCCAGATGCCGCCGATGGCGGCGTATTGGTTGAGCGCGTCGGAGAAGGCGAGGGTGTAGCCCGCGAGATCCCAGGGAAAGCCGCTGAGAAGATTGCCGCGCAGCCATTCCGCGACCACCCAGAGAGCGGCGAACGCGATGATCTTGGCGGGACCCTGGAGGCGCAGCGCGCGGGTCGCCAGGGCGACCAGCCCGATGAAGAGGGCCATGCCGCCGGCGAGCCCGCCGATGGCGAAGGGGATCATCCAGGCGAAATGCGCGGCATCGATCAGCATCGACTCCGCCACCCAATAGAAGGCGACGAGGAAATGGCCGAAGCCCCACCACCATCCGGCGGAGAAGCTGGCAAGCGGGGAACGCCGGTTGTCGATCAGCAGCAGGAGGGCGGTCAGGCCCAGGATCAGCAGCGGGAAGATGAACAGCGGCGGAAAGGCGAGCCCGGCCAGCGCGCCCAGCACCAGCGCCAGGCCGCGCCGCCGCCAGCCATGCGTGGCCTGCAGGCGTCCTACGGCGCCCGCCAGAAACCCCCCGGAATCACTCATGCCTGCTCTTTGTCCTTGTCGGGAGACGGGGCCGGAAGATTGCGCACCCTGACGCGCTTCACCCGGCGGGGATCGGCGTCCCGCACCTCGAAGGTGATGCCGGAGGGATGCACGATCAGCTCGCCCCGGCTCGGCACGCGATCGGCCAGATGCACCACCAGCCCGCCGACGGTGTCGATATCGGCGGCACGCTCCTCCGGCGTCAGGACGGGGCCGATCTGCTGCTCGAGTTCCTCGATCGTCGCGCGGCCATCGGCGGTGAGCGTGCCGTCCGGGCGCGGGATCAGCTTCGGGCCGACGGCGATGTCATGCTCGTCCTCGATCTCGCCGACGATCTGCTCGACCAGATCCTCGATGGTGATCAGGCCGTCGATGCCACCGAACTCGTCGACGACGAGGGCAAGATGCTGGCGCGACAGGCGCATCTGCAGCAGCAGGTCGAGGACACGCATGGACGGCGCCACGAACAGGATCTGGCGCAGATTTGCCTTCAGGTCGAAGGGCGGGTGTTCGACGCCGGGGCCGCCGATTCGGGCCGTCAGCAGATCCTTGACGTGGATGAAGCCGATGACGTCGTCGAGGGACTCGCGATAGACCGGGAGGCGCGAATGGCCATGGGCGCTGAACTCGCGCAGCAGGTCTTCATAGCCGATGTCCTCGGTCACGGCGGTGATGTCGGCGCGCGGAATCATCACATCGCTGGCCGAGACGTCGCGCAGCCTGATGATGTTGCGCAGCAGGCCGCGCTCGCTGGCGGCGATGGGCTCGTCGTCATGCCCGCCGTCGCTCTCCGCCTCGGCCTCCTCGATGATCTCCTCCAGCACGTCGCGCAGCGCCTCCTCGCGCTTGCGCCCCCGGCGCTTCAGCCGGAGCCAGCTGCGCAACCCCCCCGCAGGTGCTGCGCCGTCATTGTCGGGGTCGCTCATGCCCGCTGACTCTTGCGCGTGGGGTCAGTGTTGCGCCGCGGGGAACGCTTGCGCTCGGATTTCACGGGCGCGCGGGGCAAGTGATAGGGGTCGCCGATGCCGAGGCCTGCGAGAATCTCGATTTCGAGCCGTTCCATGGATCGGGCCTGGCCTTGGGTCTCGTGGTCGTAGCCCAGCAGATGCAGCACGCCATGCACCACCAGATGCACGACGTGATCGGCGAGGGGTTTGCCCTGGGCTTCGGCCTCCGCCGCGATGGTCTCCAGCGCCAGAACCACATCCCCCAGCGCTGCGGGTGCGCCGTCGAAAGATAGCACATTCGTGGGCTTGTCGCGCCCGCGGAAGTCGCGGTTCAGCCGGCGCTGCAGGGCATCGTCGGCGAGGACGAGGCACACCCCGCCGGCTGCCGGCAAAGGGAGCTCGGTCCTGCCCACCCTCGGTGGCGCCGCCTTCAGGGCCGCCCCCCTCAGCGCAGCAAGAGCCGCGCGGCGGGTCAGCTTGGCGGCACCGGGAAGCGCGCGGCGCCAGGCCGGGGCCTCGACCCGTAGTGCAACAGCCCGGGCCGCGGGTGGAAGAGCCATGGGCTCAGCCTTCGGTCTGGGGCTTCGGTTTGGCTTCCCGTGCCTCATAGGCGCGCACGATGCGCCCCACCAGGGGATGGCGCACGATATCGGCATCGGTGAAACGGACCATCCCGATGCCGTCGACGCCGGTAAGCGTATCGACCGCATCCTGCAGCCCCGAGCGCTGGCCGAGCGGCAGGTCGATCTGGGACAGATCGCCGGTGACCGCCATGCGGCTCTTCTCGCCGAGGCGGGTCAGGAACATCTTCATCTGCACCGGCGTGGTGTTCTGGGCCTCGTCGAGGATGGCGAAGCAGTGGGTCAGCGTGCGCCCGCGCATGAACGCCAGCGGCGCGATCTCGATCTCGCCGTTGGAGAGACGGCGCAGCACCTGCTCCGCCGGCATCATGTCGTAGAGCGCGTCGTAGAGGGGCCTGAGATAGGGATCGACCTTCTCGCGCAGATCCCCCGGCAGGAAGCCCAGCCGCTCGCCCGCCTCGACCGCCGGGCGCGACAGCACGATGCGGTCGACATCGCCCCGGGTCAGATGGGCGACGGCCACGGCGACGGCGAGATAGGTCTTGCCCGTACCGGCGGGGCCGATGCCGAAGACGAGCTCGCGCTCCTGCAGCTGACGCAGATATTGCGCCTGGGTGGCGCTGCGCGGGGTGATGTGGCGGCGCTGGGTGCGGATGGCCACGCCGTCGGTGCCGAAGAGGCTCGGTTCCGTGCTCTCCTCCGGCTGGCTGAGCCGGATCGCCGCATCGATCTCGCTGAAATCGACGGCGAAGCCGCGCTTCAACCGCTGATAGAGCTGGTTCAGCACCTGGCGCGCCTGGGCCACGGCGGGGGGATCGCCGGAGACGGCGATCTGATTGCCGCGCGACATCAGCGAGACGCCGAGGCTCTGCTCGATGCGCGCGAGATGGCGGTCGTGCTCGCCATACAGAATCGGCAGAAGCCGATTGTCGTCGAACTGCAGGACCAGGGGCTGGGGGATGCCGGGCGTGGGCAAGACGGTCAGGCGCCCGCGACCAGGCTGGGAGCCGGCGGCGCGGCCAAGGGCGAAACGGCCAAGGGCGAAACGACGAGCCGCCCGCCGAGGCTATTGACGCCGAGCTCGCCGATCTCGACCTCGGCGATGCGGCCGATGAGGCTCGCGGGACCCGGTGCATGCACGGGTTGCAGATAGGGGCTGCGGCCCTTGAGCTGGCCCTCGCGGCGGCCCGGCTGCTCGAACAGGATCGGCAGCCGGCGGCCGATCATCGATTGGTTGAAGGCCCGGCTCTGGCGGGCGAGCAGCACCTGGACCCGCGTCAGGCGTTCGGCCTTGACCGGCTCGGGCAGCTGATCCTCGGCACTCGCCGCCGGCGTGCCGGGGCGCGGGCTGTATTTGAAGCAGAAGGCGGCGGCGAAGCCGACCGCCTCGAGCAGCGTCAAAGTGGCGGCGAAATCCGCTTCGCTCTCGCCGGGAAAGCCGACGATGATATCGGTGGAGAGGGCAAGATCCGGCCGCGCGCGGCGCAGGCGCTGGATCAGATCCAGATAGTCCGTCGCGCGATGCTTGCGATTCATCGCCGCGAGGATGCGATCCGAGCCCGACTGCACCGGCAGATGCAGGAAGGGCATCAGCTTCGGTTCCTCGCCATGGGCGGCGATCAGCGCCGCGTCCATATCGGCGGGGTGGGAGGTCGTGTAGCGGATCCGCGCCAGATCGGGGATCCGCGCCAGCGCGCCGATCAGCCGCGCCAAGCCCCATTCCGCGCCGTCGGGCCCGGCCCCGTGATAGGCGTTGACGTTCTGGCCCAGCAGCGTGATCTCGCGCGCGCCGCGGCCGACCAGGCCCCGCGCCTCGGCCAGCACGGCCGCCGCCGGGCGCGACGCCTCCGCCCCGCGGGTATAGGGCACGACGCAGAAGCTGCAGAACTTGTCGCAGCCTTCCTGCACCGAGAGGAAGGCCGAGACCCCGGCCTCGCCCGCAGCATCCGGCAGATGGTCGAACTTCGATTCGACGGGAAACTCCGTATCGAGCTGGGCGCCGGCGCCGCGGGCGGCGAGCGCCACCATCTCGGGCAGGCGATGATAGGTCTGGGGGCCCAGCACGATATCGACATGGGGCGCGCGGCGCAGGATCTCGGTCCCCTCCGCCTGGGCAACGCAGCCTGCTACCGCAATGATCAGCTCGCCACCCCCCTGGCGCCGCGCCGCCTTCAGGCCGCGCAGCCGGCCCAGCTCCGAGAACAGCTTCTCCGCCGCCTTCTCCCGGATATGGCAGGTATTGAGGATCACCATATCGGCTGCCTCTGGCCGATCGGTCGGCGCATAGCCGAGCGGCGTCAGCGTCTCCGCCATGCGGGCGGAGTCGTAGACGTTCATCTGGCAGCCATAGGTCTTGATGAAGAGGGATTTCGGCAAGCGCTGTCCGTCGGCCTGGGCTGGCAGGATTACCGGTGCGGCGGGCAAGGATTCGGAAGGGGCGTTGCCATGGGAGAATTCTACCATTCCCGCCCTGCGACCCGCCATCCTGATTCGCCGTCCTGCCGGATGCCCATCATTGCGGCCGCCCTCATTGGGGCCGACCTCATTGTGGCCGCCCTCATTGTGGCCGACCGGCGATGGCCTCGGCCACGCCCCGGCCGATGGCCTGGCGGCAATGATCCGCCAGCGCCTTGCGCGAGCCGAACTGATCGATGGTGACGGGCGGGTGGAACTCGACCACCACCTTGACCCGGCCCAGCCCGGCGAAATGCCAGAGATGGGGGGCGAGCTCCATGTCGCCATACCAGGCCAGCAGCGGACGCAGCGACCGGCCGAGGGGAAAGCCGTTCAGCTCGGCATAGGCGATGGAGACCGGCTGCACCGTCAGCGGCCGGCCATCCGACAGGCGGCGCTCGGCGACGCTGAACAGGGCGCTGAAGAAGGGCAGGGTGCGATTGCCGTCGTCGCTCGTCCCCTCGGGAAAGAGCATCAGATTGTCGCCGACGGCGAGCCGGCGGGAGATCGCATCGCGCTGATCGGCGGTGCTGCGCGGCTGGCGGTCGACGAAGACCGTGCGCTGCAGGCGCGCCAGCGTCCCGAAGAAGGGCCAGCTCGCCACTTCCGATTTGGCGATGAAGCTGACCGGGATCAGGGCGGAGAAGACCTCGATATCGATATAGGAGCTGTGATTGGCGACGAAGAGCGTCGGGCGGCTCTTCTCCGGCGTCCCGCGCAGGACGATTTCGAGGCCAAAGAGCCAGCAGACGCAGCGATGGTAGACGACCGGTATGCGCTCGGCCATGCGGCTGCCCAGAGCGACGCTGATGGCCTGAAGCGGGATCAGCACGAGAGTCGCGATCAGATAGGGGATCAGCAGCAAGGTCGCCCGGATCGGCGAGTGCAGGCTGAGGTCCGAGGTATCGGCCTTGAAGCCGCGCCGGCGCCAGCGGCCGGCTTCGCGCGCCGCCGCTTCGCCGGTCTGCGGCCGTTCGGCCATCGCATCGTCGTCGAGCGCCATTGAATCGATCAGCCTACCGCCTCGCCGTCACCGTTCACCCGGCTTGCCTCGGCCCGGGTGTAATGGCGGTAGTACTTGCCCGTCACCCGGTCGGTGAC
>DATHQQ010000245.1:0-11569 GCA_035482595.1 Verrucomicrobiia bacterium | reverse complement strand
CCAGCGTCTGCAGCGCATCGCCGTGGTTGTTAAGGGCAATGGCGAGATCGCCGGTCAGCCCTGCCCGCTTCTCCACCTCGACCAAGCGGCGAAGGATCGCCACGCTCTCCCGCTGGCTCTCCTCCGCTTCCGACGCCCGGTCGAGCGCTTGGAGCAGCAGGCCATGATGGCCCAGTGCCCAGGCGAGATGGTTGGTCAACTCCACCCGCTTCTCCTGCTCCACCAGCCGGCGGCAGATCGCGACATTCTCCCTCTGGCATTGCTCGGCCTCGGGCAGCCGGTCGAGGGCTTGCAAGACTTCGCCGTGATGGCCCAGCGCGCCGACGAGATAAGGGGCAAACTCGGCGTGCTTCTCCACCTCGACCAGCCGGCGGCAGATCGCCACATTCTTGCGCTGGCACTCTTCCGCCTCCGGCAGCCGCCCCAGCGCCCGCAGCAGCAGGCCATGGTTGCCCAGGGCCGTCGCCAGCGCGCCGGCAAGCTCGGCCCGTCTCTCGGTCTCGACCAGCCGGCGCAGGATCGCGACCGTCTCCCGCTGGAGCGGCTCCGCCTCCGCAGGCCTGCTGATTGCCTGCAGGAGCAGGCCATAGTGACCCAAGGCCCAGGCAAGGCGATCGGAGAGCCCGGCCCGTTTCTCCACCTCCACCAGCCGGCGGCAGATCGCGACATTCTCCCTCTGGCGCTGCTCCGCCTCGCCCAGCTTGCCGAGCGCCTGCAGTACCCAGCCATGGTTGCCCAGCGCGGTCGCCAGCGCGTCGGTCAGCTCGGCCCGGCCCTCGCCGTCGACGAGCCGGCGCAGGATGCCGACATTCTCCTGCTGGCAAAGCTCGGCCTCCGACAGCCGGTTGAGCACCTGCAGCACCAGGCCATGCTGGCCCAGGGCCGCCGCAAGCTGCGGTGCCAGCTCGGCCCGCTTCTCGACCTCGACCAACCGGCGGCGGATCGCGACATTCTCGCGCTGGGATTGCTCCGCCTCGCCGAGCCTGCCCAGGGCTTGCAGCACCTCGCCGCGGTCGGCCAAGCAGGCCGCGAGATCGTTCTGCAGCTCCGCCCGATTCTCCCCCTCGACCAGCCGGCGGCGGATCGCGATCGCCTCCCGCTGGCATTGCTCCGCCTCGGCAAGACTTCCCAGCGCCTGCAGCACCGAACCCAGATTCCCCAGCGCCGTGGCGAGATCCTCGGCCAGCTCGGCCCGCTTCTCCACCTCGACCAGCCGGCGGCGGATCGCGACATTCTCGCGCTGACAGGCCTCTGCCTCGCCAAGCCGACCGAGTGCCCGCAGCACCAGGCCATGATTGCCAAGGGCCGAGGCCAAGGCGTCGGTCAGCTCGCCGCGCTTCTCGACCTCCACCAGGCGGCGGCGGATGGCCACGCTCTCCCGCTGGCAGTCCTCCGCCTCGGCAAGATTTCCCAGGGCCTGGAGCAGGAGGCCGTGATTGCTCAAGGCCGTCGCAAGATGGCCGGTCAGCTCGACCCGCTTCTCCACCTCGACCAGCCGGCGGCGGATCGCGACATTCTCGCGCTGGCAGGCCTCCGCCTCGCCGAGCCGGCCCAAGGCCCGCAGCACCAGTCCATGGTAGCTGAGCGCCGTCGCCAGCGCGTCGGTCAGGCCGCTGCGCTTTTCCACCTCGACCAGCCGGCGGCAGATCGCGACATTCTCGCGCTGGCAGGCCTCGGCCTCCGCCAGCCTTCCCAGCGCCTGCAGCGCCGAGCCGTGATTGCCCAAGGCCGTCGCCAGATGGCTCGCCAGCTCGCCACGCTTCTCCACCTCGACCAGCCGGCGGCGGATCGCGACGCTTTCCCTGTGGCACTGCTCCGCTTCCACGCGCCTGCCGAGCGCGCGCAGCACCAGGCCATGATTGTTCAGCGCGGCCGCCAGCGGATTCGCCAGCTCGGCCCGCTTCTCGACCAGGCGGCGACAAATATCGATATTCTCCCGCTGGCAGACCTCCGCCTCGGCCAGCCGGCCGAGGGCCTGCAGCACAAGCCCGTGATTGCCCAGCGCGGCCGCGAGCGCATTGGCGAGGTCGCCGCGGTTCTCCACCTCGACCAGCCGCCGACGGATGGCGACGCTCTTGCGCTGGCAGGCTTCCGCCTCGACGAGCCGTCCCAGCGTGCGCAGCACCAGTCCATGATTGTTCAGCGCCGCCGCCAGATGACCCGAGAACCCGGCCCGCATCTCCACTTCGACCAACTCGGTGCAGATCGCGGCATTCTCGCGCTGGCAGGCCTCCGCCTCGCCGAGCCTGCCGAGCGCCTGCAGGACCGAGCCATGATTGCCCAAGGCCGCCGCAAGATGTCCGGCGGGCAGGAGATGGTCGGCCAGCCCCGGTCGCTTCTCGGCCGCCCCTAGCCGGCGGCAGATCACGACATTCTCGCGCTGGCAGGCCTCTGCCTCGGCCAGCCGGCCGAGCGCCTGCAGCACCAGGCCGAGATGCGCCAGCGCCGTGGCGAGGGGCTTGGCCAGCTCGGCGCGGCCGGTATCGGTGACCTGGCGCAATCCGTCGGTGGCGCCGCGCAGGATCGCTTCCGCCCTCGGCCAGCGCCGGGCCTGACAGAGGCGCCCACCATAGGCGGCGAGCCCCAGCAGGCGGCGGATGCGCTCGTCGGGCGAGGACGGTCCGAGTTCGCCGGCCTGGTTCTCATGCGCGAGCACGAAGCTGGCGTCGTAGAGATCTTCGTCATCGTCGATGCCGAGGGAATCCCAATGTCCGGCATGGCGGTTCTCGACCACCGTAGCGATACGGCCATGGGCAGCGGCGAGAAGCGGTGCGAAGACAGAGTCACTGGCGACGAAGGCAAGGAGCTCCTCATGGGCGATGCCGTAACGCGGCTCGCCATCGCCTTCATCCACCCGATCCACGATATCGGCAAGGTCGAGCAACACGGCGCGCAGCCTGTCGCCGCGCAAGCCCCAGCCCTTGATCTGGCCGAGCGTGACCGGTGCCATCGCCGCGCAGAGGAACAGCAGCAGGGGCCGATAGATGCCCTCATAAGCCATGTCGCCGACGCGCATCCTCAGCGCCTCGAGATAGGCGGCATAGAAGCGGTCGGCCGACGGCAATTCCTCGACGTGGCCCTGATCCAGGGCAGCGTCGCCCAGGGTATGGACCAGTTGGGACAGATAGCGGAAGACCCCGCCCGACTGCTCTACCACGTGGCCGACGAGGGTTTCGCGCCGGAGATGGGTGGGCAGGCGCGCCATCGCATAGCGGGTCAGCAGCGCGCGGTTCTCGGGCGCCGCCGGCTCCAAGCTCAGCGCATGGTAGCCTCTCTCCCCGCTCGCGGCAGCGAGCGCGGCCATCCGCCGGGCGATGCCTTGCCGCAGCGAGGGACGGCCGGTCAGCAGGATCAGGCAGCCGCGGGGCAGATCGCCCGCGGGGATCAGGAAATCTGCGAGGGAAAATTGCCCGTCGCCATGAGAGGGCAGCTCATCCAATCCATCGAGTATGACGATCAGCCGTGCGGCCCCATTGGCCTGCATGAGCGTGGCGAGGAACTCGCGAAATTGCCCCCGCAAGCCATCGGCGGTCTGGTCCTTGCTCTGGATTTCCTGAACGCGCGCCGGGAACTGCTCCCGCGCCTCATCGGCCAGAAGCATGATGAAGGTTCGGTAGTCGACCCGCTCCCCCGGGAGAATGTGATAAAGCAGAACTGGTATGCTGCGCTCGCTTGATTCCTGCTTCATCGCCCGGGCGAGGTAGCTCTTACCGCTACCAGCCTGCCCCTCGAGATGGATATAGCCGGTCCCGATTTCGCCGGCCGCCTGCCACAACCGGTCCATGATCCAGTCCGGCCGCAGATATTCGGTCGCGAAGCTCCGGAAGATCAGCCGCGCGCCCTCGCCGATCGCCTCCTTGTCCAAGGCGCCGCGCTCCCAGCGCTGTGGCTTGGGAAGAGGCTTCCCCCGGAGGCGTGCGAAGGCGGGGCCGGTCTCCGCCCTCTGGTGCTTGTCGCAGAAGAAGATCTGCCGCTCTCCGCAGACCGCGCAAGCCTGCGCCCAGAGCAAGGATCCGAAGGCGAGGCCGGCACCATCGGCGCGGGTGAGAATCACATTCTCCGGCTTGCCCATCGGAACATGCTCATGGACGCCAACCCGCAGGCCTTGGCCGCAGCCCATGAGCGCCGGACCGTCTGGGCCCCTTTCGCGCAGAACCCAGCCCTCGAGGACCACCGCCAAAGCGGCATAGAACGCGTCGAGAGCGGGGATCGCGGCCGCGGTCTCGGCTTCGTACCAGCGCCGGTCTCGGGTCCCGGCTGCGGGAGCCAGCTGCCCACCGAACCACGGGAGGGGCCGTGACGGCGGGCCATCGCCCAAGGTCGGCAGCTGGGTCAGCCCGGGCAAAAGGCGCTGCGATCCGGCGGCGGCGCCCGGGTCGCATCCTGCGGCCATCAGAGCCCCCCACTCCTCCAGCGACAGCCCGTTCCACTTCGACAGGATCGAGAGCGCCCGGATGAGGGTCTCGCTTCGCGGCTCCGCCCGCATGAGGTCGGCAAGACCCAGGCAGGCCCCGAAGCGCGCCCCGCATTCCCAGGCGTCGCGCAGGGTCCAGGCGGCCGCCACCGGCGTGCCCTTGGCGGTCTCTTCCTTCAGACGCTGATAGCGGTCGGCGAGCGGACGTGGAAGGTGCTCGAGGTCAAGCATGTCTCAGCAGCCGCACCTTTGGCAGGACGGGCGACGGCGACAGGCTTCTTTCGCCGGGCTATCGGACCTGCATTCTGGGAAAAATTCGAACATCGGTTTCCTGCCAGATCAGCCGTGAAGCACTTCCATCTTGCCCCCGATCGCCGTGGGTGGATGTCGTGATCATTTTGTGTCCGAAAGAGCGTTCAGTCGCAAGGGCCTCGCGATAATACTTGATATACTGCGCGAAGCGCTTTCGGTCACGGGTTCAAGCGGCTCAGGATCTTGTCGAGGCCGGCTTTTGCGCAAGCCTCGTCGAGTTCGCCCCCCGGTGCGCCGGCGGCGCCGATCGCACCGATGACTTCGTCCTTGATCTTGATCACCACGCCGCCGCCGTTGAGAATCATATTGGGCAGCTTGGCGATCGAGGGGACCATCATCGGATCCTCCTTCGTCCGCTCGATCACGACGAGCGTATTGGCCTTGAGCGTGGCGCTGGTGTAGGCCTTGCTGAAGGCGCTATCCAGCGAGTGCACCCCTGTCCCGTCGCCGCGCAGGAGAGCCTGGCGCACGCCATCTGCATCGACCAGAACGGCGGTCTCGGCATAGCCCTGCTTCGCACAGGCCGCGACGGCCTCGCCCACCGCTTCGAGAGCCAGGGCTGCTGGAATTCGATGCGTGACCAAGGTCTCGGCGGCCGCCGGCTCCGTTGGCCCGAACATGCCGCCGCTTGCGATCGTTGCAGCCAGCGCGAGCGCGATCTTCCCCTTCATGATTTCCTCCCCTTTGTTTCATGCAACAGGTCGAATGGTGTTTGTAGCCCGGATTTCAGGGTGACACGACCTGCCAGAAGGCTTTCGCATAGCCCTCGGCATCGACCGGTTCGACGCCTTTTACCACTGGGTCGGGTCCCTGGCAGGCCCAGGAAACGACCGTGTCATGTCCCGTCACGTACATGGGCACGAAATCCGAGCCCGGATTCTCCTGGCAGTATTGGGTGATCGCGGCTGTCGGCTCGCGGCTCGTCACGGCCTTGGCGTTGCAGGGGATGTTGGCGCCATAGAGGCAGGCCAGGACGGCGCCCTGGGCACAGCGCCACTCCATGAATTTAGCCTGGCTCGGCTCCAGATGGAGCTTGCCGGCCATCCAGGCCGGTAGCTTCGGACCGGTGTAGCGCGCATCCGGGCTGTCGATCGTGCCCACGGCCTGACAGTAAGGAACGGGGTCCGTGAAGCTTTCCGCAAGCGCCGGCAACGCGGTGAAGAGCATGACGGCGGCGGCCAGGAACAACCCTCTGATCACTTCGGCACCCAATGGGTAAGGGGCCTCACTATAGGGCGGAGCGGCCATCCTGTCGTTCCCGTCATGGATTCCGAGCGAGATGGGGGAACGAACGGCGGCGGCGGCGCTTTCCTCGGCGTAGGCAGCGCCGTGGTCCATGAGACTTCGGACGTCAGGCCAACCTCGTCATTTAATGGAGATCCTCATGGCCACCCCCAAGCTCGACGCCGTCGCCCTGTTGAAGGCGGATCACCGCAAGGTCGAAGACCTGTTCGCCCAATTCGAGAAGACGAAAGCCGCGGACAAGAAGCAGCGCCTGGCGCAGGAGATCTGCAAGGAACTGACCGTCCACACACTCATCGAAGAGGAGATCTTCTATCCCGCCTGCCGTGGCGAGATCAAAGACGAGACCGTCAGCGAAGCCTATGTCGAGCATGACGGCGCGAAGATGCTGATCGCGGAGCTGGAAGCCGGCAGCCCCGAAGACGATTTCTACGACGCCAAGATGAAGGTGCTCTCCGAGGAGATCAAGCACCACGTCCATGAGGAGGAAATGCGCTCCGAAGGCATGTTCGCCCAGGCGAAGGCTGCCGGACTCGACCTGGAGGATCTGGGCGAGCGCATGGCGGCGCGCAAGAAGGACCTCATCGGGAAGATCGCCGCTGAAGGTCTGCCCGCACCCAAGACGCGGACCGTCACAGGTCCGGCTCTCGAAAAAGGTGCGCCTCTCAGCGAGGCTCCGCAGGCCTAGCACGCGCACGGTGGTGGAGCGGGACCCTCGGGACCCGCTCCACCGTGAAAGTCATGCGTTGAAAACGAACAAGCATGTCCCGCGCCGAAAGACGCGGGGCATGCTGTTTTACAACCTGAGCTGAGTGGACGCCATATCGGCGCCCGCCGGCTGGAGGGATCAGCGGCGAAGCAGGGTACTGGCCAGGAGGAAACCTAGCCCGAAAGCGGCGGCGACCGAGGCGAAAGGATTCTCCGCAATGACCTCCCGCGCATCGGCGACACCGGCGTCGATCACCGGCCCGGCAGAGCCGGTCAAGCGATCGAACCGCTTGTGCAGGGAGTGGACGGCTGCCTTCGTCTGGTCAGACGCCGTCTCCCCGATCGCGGCGGCCAGATCGGCCAGCTCTTCGCCCATCTTGGATATTTCATGCTGCATCGTGGTCGAAGCCCTTCGGCTGGCCTTTTGCGTACGCCTCATCACAATCTTCCTTTCGCCGAACCGGCAAATAGTTCCGTCGCCATGCGACACTGATCCCAACGCAGCTTGCCAGCGAGGGTTCCGCCGGGGCGGACCGGAAAATGACGCGACCCCCGCCCTGCTCCGCGAGCGATGCTGTCGGCCGATGGATCGCAAGCGCCCGCAATCGTCCAAGCCCAGGACCCCGGCCGGCGAGGTCAGCCGCCTGACGGCCGCCCTCGCCGAGGCGCGGGCGCGGATCGCCGCGCTCGAATTGATGGCGGAGGTCGACCCGCTGCTGAACATCCCCAACCGGCGCGGCTTCGAACGCGCGCTGGCCAGGGCCCTTGACTATGTTAAGCGATACCGGGCCCCCGCCGCCCTGCTCTACCTCGATCTGGACGGCTTCAAGCTCATCAACGACACCCATGGGCATGCCGCCGGCGACGCGGTGCTGAAGGCCGTGGCAGACATTCTCGCACGCAATGTCCGCGGCTCGGACGTGGTGGGGCGGCTGGGCGGCGATGAATTCGCCGTGCTGTTGTTCAATCTCGGCGAAATCCAAGCCAGGCGGAAAGCGAAGGCCTTGGAGAGCATCCTCCCAGCGGCAAAGTTTGCCTGGGCCGACACGAGGCTTTCCGTCGGGGCCTCCGTGGGTGTCACCGCGATCGACCCCCATGACGAGCCTTCGGCCGTCATCGCCCGGGCCGACCGTGTCATGTATCAGCGCAAGGCGGAACGACGGCGCAATCAACCCGTTCCTTCAGGCAAGGCTGGCACGCAAAGACGCGCTGGGTAGCTAGGGCACCTACTTCCGGGCGCTGGCGAGGATGGTCTCGATAAGATGCTGGGTGGCAGCACCCTCGGCTCCGTTGGCACGCGGCTCGCGCTCTTCATCGAGGGCATCCAGGAAATCGGCGATCAGGGCCCGATGGGCATCATGGGCGAATTGCATCGGATCGGCCCCGCTGCCGGAAGGGCGCGCCGCGCCGAAGGAATCCCGGCGGCCGTCCTGATGGTGGATCTCGAGTGCCATCCCTTCGAGGCGCGCCGTGGCATGGGTAAAGACGAGTTCGATGCGCTCCGGCGATCCGGGAAAGCTTGCCGTGCTGGCGACGAAGCACCCGGGCGCCCCATCGCCGAGGCGGAGCAGCGCTGCCGCATAATCCTCGCTCTCCATGCGATGCAGCGCCGTGGTCGCGGCGAGGCCGGCGATCACCTCGATCCGGCCGACAAAGGAGCGGAAAAGATCGAGCGTATGGATCGCCTGGGTGAGGAGAACGCCGCCGCCGTCGCGCGCGAAGCTGCCGCGTCCCGGCTCGTCGTAGTAGCTCTGGGGCCGCCACCATTGCACCCGGCAATCGCCGGTGACCAGGGGGCCCAGGGCGCCTGTCGCGATGAGCTCGGCAAGCCGGCGGCTCGCCTCGCGGAAGCGAAACTGCAGCACGACGCCGAGCCGCCGGCGGTGACGCAGCGCCAGCCCCACCAGCCCATCCGCATCCCTCGCCGTCAGAGCCACGGGCTTCTCGATCAGCAGATGTTTGCCCGCGGCCAGCGCCCGCCCCGCCAGCTCGACATGTGTCGAAGGCGGGGTCAGCAGCAGCAGGGCTTCGACACGTTCATCGCCCAGCACGCGGTCGACATCGGTCGTGGTGGGAAAGGGAAAAGACTGGGCGAAAAGCCGGCAGCGCTCGGCCGACCGGCTGCAGGCCCAGACGACCTCGGCTCGGTCCCTCAGATCGACCAGGCTTTTCGCATGCGGAGCGACCGCCATGCCGAGGCCGAGGATGGCGAGTCGGCGCTTCACCTTGCGGGGCGCCCGGTCATCCTGGTGGCCGCCGTCACGGGGTTACTTTGCAATATTGCCGCACGTCGCCGGCAGAGCTTTCGAGCTTGGCCTGAGAGGATCGCAGCGCAGAGAACTCAGTGGAGCAGGCAGCCGAGCCGCTGCTGCGGCTGATGCAGGCGGAATATTGGCTGAGCCGCTGATTGACGTCGGCCAGATCGTTCTTGTAGCCGGTCTGGGCCACCCCGCAATAGGCCGGATCGGATGTCTTGGTCGCACAGCCGCCTGTGACCATGAGCGCCAGCAGGGGAAGCAGTGCGACACTTGTTTTGGATCGACGCATGGTCATGTCTCCCGAGTCGTGGCGAGGCCCCTGCTCGCTATCACGGCCGGCCCGGCGAAAGCGAGACCGAAAGGGGTCATCGTGTCGATGCTCCTTATTGCCCCAATCGGAACAAACAGCGGTTTTTCTCGTTGTTGTGAATGGATGCATGACGCCGATCGTGGCGTGGGCAATCGATATCGAGGGATGACATGATTCGTCTTATGGCGTTTGCCCTGCTGAGTGTTTTTCTTCTTGTCGGTGGGATGACGGCAGGCGCCTGGTTCGCCCAGTCCCTCTCCGTCGACGATCTGAAGGCCGGCCGGATCTGGGCCTCGGCGAGCACGACCTCGCCCTAGCTTCACCCGCGCCAGACGCGATACTGGGCCCCGAGGGTCGCCGCCAGAAGAATGGCAGCCACGACCGCCTGGGGCACGAGATCGGCGCCGTACAAGGCCAAGGCCGCCGCCAGCAGGAACAGGGGCAGCAGGATGTACCAAGTCGATATCAGAAGACCGATCAACGCCCCAATCCCCAGCAGGGACGTGAGGCCCATCAGCGTGGCGAGGAAAATCGAGGTGGTGTCCATGACTCTCTCCTCCCGGGAGGTCGCGCCCGCAACAGACTAGCCGAAATGCGGGCCCGCATCAGCTCGGTTTCAAGTCCGGCCGCAGATTCTGACACTTCTTCAGAGACTTGAGAGCCCGGTCCACAGCGGGACCCCAGACCAGCATATAATCGTGAGCATGGACAATGGCCTTGGATTTGCCGGGGCCATCGTCCTGGATATCCACCAGCATGGCCGTCGACCCGCCATAATTCCCGACGACGGTGATTTCCGTCATGCCTTGCAAGGTGCTGACCTTGGCTCCGGCGAAGGTAGCGGAGAGCTCGTCCTTGGCGCAGGGCGTGACATCCTGCGATGAATGGTTGAAGTTGACCGTACCGTCGGCATCCTCAAAGTGAACCCCGCCGATAGGGATGCAGCCGGCGAGCAGCACCAGGGCCAAGAAGGCCACGGCGGCACGGTTCGACAGGCGGGGCCATGGAACAGTTCTCATTCTGCGGCCCAGCATCGAGTAGCCGTCCCACGCCGGCAAGCGATTCTGCCATGCCATCGCCTCATGCGGCTTGCCCTGCACGCACCTGCATGAGGTCCGTCACCCAGAAGATGACGGGATTGAGGGCGATGGAGAGCAGGGCCGCGGCCACGATCAGCCCCTCGCCTTCCGCCGGTAGCAGGCCGAGGCTTTCCCCAAGCACGGCCAGGATGAAGGAGAACTCACCCACCTGGGCCAGGCTGGCGGAGATGAAGAGCGCGGTGTGCCGCGAATGGCCGAAGAGGCGCACCGTCAGGAAGGCGACCAGGGATTTGCCGATGATGACGACGCCAAGTACCTCCGCGACATGCACCGGCGCCTGAATCAGGATCTGTGGATCGAACAGCATGCCGACTGAGACGAAGAAGAGCGCCCCGAAGGCCTCCTGCAGGGGCCGCGCCTCCTGCTGGGCCCGGTGGCTGTGGCCCGAGGCATTGATCACGATGCCGGCGAAGAAGGCGCCCAGGGCGAAGGAGACGCCGAACAGCTCGGCGGCGCCGACGGCCACGCCGAGGGCCGCCGACAAGGTCGCCAAGGTGAAGAGCTCCCGCGATCCCGTGCGCGCCACCTGATCCAGCAGCCAGGGCAGCAGCCGCCTGCCCAGGACCAGCATCACCAGCACGAAGGCGACGACCTTTCCCAAGGTGAGCGCCAGGGACCAGAGGATCGTGGCATGGCCGGATTCGACATCCGCCATCTTCAATCCGATGTCATGGCTGTCCAGGCCGATGTCATGGGCGACACCGCCCAGAGGGACGGCGAGCGCCGGCAGCAGGACCAGCACGATCACCATCACCAGATCCTCGACGACCAGCCAGCCGACGGCGATGTGACCCTCCGGTGAGGCGAGCGCGCCACGCTGCTCCATCGCCCGCAGCAGGACGACGGTGCTGGCGACGGAGAGCGCCAGTCCCAGCACCATAGCGGCACCGGGCGGCCAGCCCCAGAGATACGCGACGGCACCCCCCAGCAGCGTGGCGGCGATGATCTGGATGATGGCGCCGGGCACGGCGATCCGGCGCACCGCCAGCAGATCGTTGAGCGAGAAATGCAGCCCCACCCCGAACATCAGCAGGATCACGCCGATCTCCGCCAGCTGCTCGGCAAGATGCAGATCGGCGACGAAGCCGGGGGTGAAGGGACCGACGGCCACACCCGCCAGGAGGTAACCGACGATCGGCGACAAATGCAGCCGAACGGCGATGAAGCCCCCGATCAAGGAGAAACTCAGCCCGGCGGCGATGGTGGAAATCAATGCGACGTCATG
>DATHQQ010000244.1:0-16210 GCA_035482595.1 Verrucomicrobiia bacterium | reverse complement strand
CTTGCCAACAAGATCGCCAGAATGGCCTGGGCCATGATGGTCAAGGGCGAACGCTACAAGGAACCCGCCGCGCTTGCGGCGTAACCGAAGTCACGCCAGCAAAGCGGCGTGATGTGAAGGTTGGGAGGGCGAACAGCACGTAATGCAGTGCCGGTCGATCCGGCGATCAGGACAACCCACTAGTGCCAGCGCATGGTCGAATGCGAGCTTTTGACCGGGACCTGATTCGCGGAGGGCATTATGGCCAGCGGTCATGTGAACCGCGCAAGTAGGCCGAACACATGGCTGCACCGACCCAGCTGCAAACGTGAAGAAAACCCTTGCCAACGGGGCGCCGTCCACACATGGCACATCTGCGACATAGCGTGCGTCACATGCGATTCCCCTGCCCCGCAAGGGGGGAGGGGATTTCTGCGCGGCCGTCGAAGGCGGTGGCGAAGAAGTCCGCCAAGCGGCGGTAGAGCAGGCGGCGGTTGGCGCGCTTGCGGATGCCGTGACCCTCGTCCTCGAAGGTCAGCACCTCATGGGCCACCCCGGCCGATTCCAGAGCGCTGCGCACGGCGGCCAGATTCTCCGGCGTCACATTGGGATCGCGCATGCCCTGGACGATGAGCAGCCGGCCCTTGATCCGGTCGACGAAATGGATCGGGGAGCGCTCGCGATAGCGCGCCGGGACCTGGCTCGGCGAGCCGCCCATCATCTTCTCGCTATAGGGCCTGATGTCGGGGCGCGTGGTCTCGTAGTCGATGACGAGATCGGTCATGCCGCAGATCGGCGCCGCCGCGGCGACCAGCTCGGGAGGATAGTGGGTGATGGCCCACCAGGCGGAATAGCCGCCGTAGGAGGTGCCCGTGACGGCGACGCGGCCCTTCTCGGCGATGCCTTTCCCGATCAGGAAGGCGATGCCGCTGGCGATATCCTCCTGCTCGGCGCCGCCCCAGCCCTGCTTCAGGATTGCCTCCTGGAAGCGCAGGCCGAAGCCGGTGCTGCCGCGGTAGTTGGGCTGCAGCACGTTGAAGCCTCTGCGCAGCAGATATTGCACGAAGGGGTTGAAGCGGTTCTCCAGATGATGGGTCGGGCCGCCGTGGATATCGACCACGGTGCCCATGGCCCTGGTTTTCGGGCGATAGAGCCAGCCTTGGATGGAGAGCCCGTCGGGCGCGTTCCAGCGGATGCTCTCCGGCGCGATCAGATCGGGGGTCAGGCTGCTGGTGGCGCCGGCGAGCCCGGTGAGGCTCGGCAGGGTCGTCTGACCTTTCAGCGCCGGATCGTAGCGCACGAGATCCTCGGGCTGGCGCGCATGGTAATAGCGCGCGGCCCAGCCCCCTCCCCCCAGCGGCGCGATGGGCAGGAGCGTACCGGGGCCGAAGGCCGGCCAATCCTGGCGCTGGCGGCTCTGCGGGTCATAGAGCCGCACGCGCTTGCCGCCCTCCTGGCTCAGGAAGGTGACGATGCCGCTGGCCCCGAAAGGCACGAAGGCCGCTTCGATCTGGTCATGGGGATCGTCCATGAGCCAATAGGTGAGCGCGCTGTCCAGCATCCAGAGCCCGACCCGGCGATGGGTATCGCTGTCGGCCAGCAGGACCACCTGATGCCCCGCCGGGGTCCATGAGGCGGTGATCTCCACCTCATCGCCGAAATTGAGGATCTCGCGATCCTCCTTGCCCTCGATATCGACCAGCCAATATTGCCGGCCGGCGGGATGGCGGTCCTTCCGGCTGTAGAGTACATGGCTGCCGGCGGCATTCAGCATGGGATGGGGCCGGTTGCCGCGCACCGGCCGGGCGAGCACCCGGCGCTCGCCGGTGGCGAGATCCTGGCGGATGATCCAGCTCGCCTCCTGCGCCTCTCCGGTCGCCGGATCGACATTGGCGGCATAGACCAGCCAGCGGCCGTTGGGATGGAGCTCGCCGCCGGAAATATAGAAGCCGGGGTTGGGGTCGGTCACCAGCCGGGGCTTCATCTCGGCGAGCACGGCGCGCATCAGGCGAATGCGCTCCTCGCCGTTGCGGGTCAGCGCCAGCAAGAATTCTTTGCCGTCACCGCGCCAGGATTCGACATAGACGTCATCCCCGCCGGCATGGAGGCGCAGCGGCTTGTCGGGGCCGCCGGCAATCGTGCTCCGGAGATAGGCCTCCACCGCCTGGCCATGGCCACCCCAGCTCCAGGCAACCACGCTGCCGGCCGGCGAAACCGAGGGCGCCATCAGCTGGGGGACGTTCAGGAGCCGGTCGAGGAATCCGTCCTCGGGATGGGTTGCATCTTGATCCGACATGGCTCCTCGTCCTTCGGCCGAAATCTAGGGGCAAGTCCGTTGGGACGCAAACCGCACGCGTGACGCATTGACAAGCCTCCTAGGGCTCCCGCAGTCTCAGCGTCTCTCCGTGGAGCCCGTCAAGCCATGCCCAATGTCCAAGCCCGCCAAGCCGCAGCTCATCTGGCCAATGCCGATCTCGATCAGGCGCTGGTGGAGGCCGAGGCCCATTATCGCGCCCGCCACCCCAAGAGCGCCGCGCGCAAGGAGGAGGCCTCCCAGCATATGCCGGGCGGCAATACCCGCACCGTGCTGCATTTCACGCCCTTTCCCTTGGTCTGGTCGGGGGGCAAGGGCAATCGCCTCACCGATGTCGACGGCATGGAATATGTCGATTTCCTCGGCGAATACACCGCCGGGCTCTACGGCCATTCCGAACCGGTGATCCAGGCGGCGCAGAAGAAGGCCATCGACGAGGGTACCGTGCTGGGCGGCCCGAACCAATACGAGGCGCGGCTTGCGGCGGCGATCCGCGCCCGCTTCCCCTCGGTCGAGCTGATCCGCTTCACCAATTCCGGCACCGAGGCCAATCTGATGGCCCTCTCGGCGCTGCGCGCCCTGGACCGCAAGCGGCCGCGCATCATGGCCTTTGAGCATGCCTATCACGGCGGCGTCTTCTATTTCAGCCCCGGCCATGACCAGCTCAACTTCCCCATCGACTGGCTGGTCGGCGCCTATAACGACGTCGAGGGGACCCGCGCCCTGCTGCGCCGCCATGCCCAGGAGCTGGCGGCCGTCATCGTCGAGCCCATGCTGGGCGGCGGCGGCTGCATCCCCGGCACGCCGGAATTCCTCAAGATGCTGCGCCAGGAATGCACGGCACTCGGCATCGTCCTCGTCTTCGACGAGGTGATGACCTCGCGCCTCTCGCCTTCGGGGTTGCAGGGCCGGCTGGGCATCACCCCGGACATGACCACCTTCGGGAAATATCTCGGCGGCGGCACCAGCTTCGGCGCCTTCGGCGGCAAGCGCGAGGTGATGGCGCATTTCGATCCCGACCGGCCGGATTCGATTCCCCATGCCGGGACGTTCAACAACAATGTCCTCTCCATGGCCGGCGGGCTCGCGGGGCTGACCCAGGTGTTCACCCCCGAGGCGGCGGTGCGCATCAACGCCCTGGGCGATGCGCTGCGCAAGCGTCTCGGCGAGATCGCCAGCAAGCAGGGCGCGCCCGTGCAGGCGACGGGCGTCGGATCGCTGCTCAATATCCATTTCTCGCGCCGACCCATCGTGACCGCGGCGGACGCGCATCCCAGCGACCCCGCGACGGAGAAGGCGGTGGCGGGGCTGCAGAAGCTCTTCCATCTCGACATGATCGATCAGGGCTATTATTTCGCGCGGCGCGGCTTCGTCGCCCTCTCGCTGCCCACGACCGAGGCCGATACCCAAGGCTTCGCCGCGGCGTTCGGCGAGTTCCTCGAGGCCCGCGGCGCCTTGATCGAACGGTCGCTTCCGGCCTGACCTGAGATGACGATGGAACGCTTCAAGCTCGATCCGCAACAGAGCGCGGACTACCAGCGCGACGGGGCCGTCGCTTTGCGCGGAGTCTTCACCGATTGGGTCGAGATCCTGGCCCATGGCGTCGAACGCAACATGGCGGCGCCGGGTCCCTATGGAACGGAGAACGTCCGCCCCCAGGATGGCGGCGGCAGCTTCTTCGACGACTACTGCAATTGGCAGCGCATCCCCGAATTCACCGATTTCATGCTGCACTCCCCCGCGGCCCAAGTGGCCGGGGCGCTGATGGGTGCGCGCGAGGTGCAGGTCTTCCACGACCATGTACTGGTCAAGGAGCCGGGCACGCCGAAGCCCACGCCCTGGCATCAGGACATGCCTTACTACTGCGTGGACGGCATGCAGACGGCGAGCTTCTGGATCCCCCTCGACCCGGTGACGGAGGAGAACACGCTGCGCCTCGTGCTGGGCTCCCATCGCTGGCCGAAGCTGCTGCGGCCGAAGAAATGGGCCGGCGGCGAGGATTTCTACGCCAATGACGCCGAGTTCATGGATCTGCCCGAGATCGAGAACGGCAGCTTCGCCATATTGGAGCGCGCGCTCGAGCCGGGCGACGCCATCGTCTTCAACTACCGCACCATCCATGGCGCCCGCGGCAATACCGGCAGCCGCCGGCGCCGCGCCTTCTCCGCCCGCTTCGTCGGCGATGACGCCCGCTTCATCCAGCGCCCCGGGCGCACCTCCCCGCCCTACCCTGGCATCGGCCAGACCAGCGGCGAGCGCCTGCGGGAGGATTGGTTTCCGACGGTCTGGCGGGCGTAAAGCCGTACTGCCGCAGCCGGCGGGCCTCACTCTCTGTTCCGTCATGGTCGGCCTTCGCCGACCATGACGGTGGAGAGAGACGGGCTTGCGGGCCGCAAATCGTACAGCCGTGAGGCGCCGCAAGAGTCGGAATGTGCCTAGCCCCCACCCAGATAAGCCGCCAGCGGCGGTGGCAGTGGCGGGGTGAAGACCTGGGCCGTCGGTCCGTCGCAGAGCACCTCTCCCGCCTCCACGAACAGCACGCGGCCGGCGGCGTGGCGCGCATCCTCGGGCTGGTGGCTGACGAAGAGCAAGGTGAAGCCGAGGTCGCGGGCCAGCGCATTGACGAGGTCCAGCATCTCGCGGCGCTGGGCGGGACCCATGGCGGCAAAGGGCTCGTCCAGCAGCAGCAGCGGCCGGTTGCGCACCAGGCTGCGGGCGAGCGCCACCCGTTGGCGCTCGCCGCCGGAGAGCTGCGCCGGCAGGCGGGCCTCGAAGCCCGACAGCCCCACCTGATCGAGAGCGGCGCTGACCCGGGCGCGGGCGTCGGCATCGAGGCGCAGCCCCGGATCGATGCCGAGGCCGACATTCGCCGCCGCGCTCAGATGGGGAAACAGATTGTGCTCCTGGAAGAGCGAGGTGACGGGCCGGCGCGCCGGGGGAAGTCCGGCCACATCCTCCCCCGCGATCAGGATCCGCCCGCTCTCCGGCGTCTCGAAGCCGGCGATGAGGGCCAGCAGCGTGCTCTTGCCCGCCCCGCTCGGCCCGATGACCGCGACGCATTCGCCCCGCGCGACGCGGAGGTCGAAGCGCATGACGAGGTCCTCGTAGCGGAAGACGACGCCCGCCAGCTCGAGCATCGGCCCGGCCTGGCCCTCAACCATTGGCAGGTCCGCCGACCACGCGTTCGATAACCACGAACACACCGAGGGCCAGTGCCACCAGCAGCAAGGCGGTGACCGCCGCGGCATCCAGGCGATAGGCGCCGAGCTGCTGATAGATGAGCAGCGGCAATGTGGCGGTGTTGGATGTGCCGAAGAGGGAGATGGCGCCCAGATCGCCGAAGGAAAGCGCGGCCACGAGCGCGCTCGCCAGACCGATGGGGCGGCGGAGCAACGGCCAGTCGATCAGCCGCCAGCGGCTCCAGCCTGCGATGCCAAGGCTCGCCACCAGCCTGTCATGACGTGCCGCGGCCTCCTCAGCCGCCGGCGCCACGACACGCAGGACAAAGGGCAGGCCCATGAATCCATTAATCACGGCGACGAGGCCGAGCCCCAGATCGAGCGGCGCCCCGAGCCGCAGCAGCAGGACGAAGAGCCCCGCGCCCAGAGCCAGAGGCGAGAAGGCAAGCGGCAAGGAGCCGATGAAGGAGACGACGCCCCGCGGCAGAAACCTGCTTCGTCCGAGGATCAGCACCAAGGCGCCGGAGACCGCGAGCAAGGTGGCGACCGTGGAGACCGCGATGCCGATGATCACGGCATGCCAGGTGCTCCAGGCGCCCAGGACCAAGGTGAGGGAGCCCGAGAGGCCGGCGATCACGACAGCCAGCACCGGCAGGCCGACATAGAGCGCCGCCAGGATCAGCACGCCGGCATCGAGGATCATCCCGCCCCGCCCGGCGACGTCGGGCCGCGGCTGTGGCCGGCCGATGCCGGGCGAAACCGGGGCCGGCGCCATCAGGCGATAAAGGGCCAGGAGCAGGCAGCCGCTGATGGCAAGCTGCAGCAACGCCAGCACGGCCGCCCGCGGCGGGTCGAAATCGAAGCGCAGCGCCTCATAGATGGCGGCCTCCAGCGAAGCCCAGCGCGGCCCACCGCCCAAAGTGAGGGTGACCGCGAAGCTGGCAAAGCAAAGCATGAAGACGAGCCCGGCGGTGCTGGCGAGTGCGGCCCGTAGCGCCGGAAACTCGATCAGGCGGAAGACCTGGGTGCTGCGCATGCCGAGCTGGCTCGCCAGGCGCCAGCTCTCGCCCGGCACGGCCTCCAGCCCCGCCAGCAAGGTGCGGGCGGCGAAGGGCATGTTGAAGAAGACATGGGCGATCAATATGCCGCCGAGGCCATAGAGGAAGCTGCCCAGCGGCAGCCCGGCGCCCGCCGCCAGCCGATGCAGCCAGCCGCTTTCGCCATAGAGGGTGACGATGGCGAAGACGGCGACGATGGCCGGCATTACCATCGGCAGGCCGAAGAGTCGCAGCAGCAAGGTGCGGCCGGGAAAGCGGGTCCGGCGCGCCAGAGCGCGGGCGACCGGCAGCGCGAGGCCCACCGACAGCAGGGCCGAGAGCAGGGCCTGGATGGTGGTGAACAGCAGCACATGGCGCAGATAGCCATCGGCCGCGATGGCGCCGAGATCGAGCGGCGCCGTGCCGAAGAGCACGGCCAGCGATCCGCCGATGACGAGAAGCAGGAGAAGGGCGACGGCGAGTGGCATAAGTGGGAAGGCGGCGGCGCCCGAATCTGCGCTGGGGGCCGGGCGCCGCCTTTGCCCTAGCTTTCCATCACTGGCTCATGGCGGCCAGCCACTCGTCCATCCAGGCCTTGCGGTTCTTGGCCACCTCCTCCGAGGGGATCACCAGGCTCTTGCCCGGCACCGGCGGAAAGGCCGCCGGCAGGCCGGTGCTCGTCGCGGCGACGGGATACATCCAATTGGTCTCGGGAATCACGTCCTGGAATTTGGTGGTGAGCACGAACTGCAGGAACTTCCGGGCGAGCTCGGGATGAGGCGCGTGGGCGGTCACGCCGGCGACCTCGATCTGCAGATAATGGCCCTCGGGAAAATCATCCGCGGCGTATTGGGTCTTCTTCTCCTCGATGATGTGATAGGCGGGCGAGGTCGTGTAGCTGAGAACCATCGGCGCTTCGCCCTTGAGGAAGAGGCCATAGGCCTCATCCCAGCTCTTGGACACCGTGAGGATGCGCGGGCGGAGCTGGCGCCAGACCTCGGCGGCGCGATCGCCGTAGACCTGCTTGATCCAGAGGAGAAGCCCCAGCCCCGGCGTGCTGGAGCGCGGATCCTCGATCAGGATCTTTTCCGTTCCGCCCCCGCCCACGAGATCGGCCAGGCTCTTGGGCGGATTCTTGAGGCGGGTCGTATCGTAGACGAAGGCGAAATAGCCGAAGTCATAGGGAACGAAATCCTGGTCCTTCCACTCGACCGGCAGCTTGAGGGCCGAGAGGTCCAGCCCATGGGGCGCGAATAGCCCCGTCGCCGCCGCCTCGGCCGTCAGATTGGTGTCGAGTCCGAGCACCACATCGGCCTTGCTGGAGGCCCCCTCCAGGCGCAGCCGGCTGAGCAGGACTACGCCATCCTCGACCCCGACGAAGTCGAGGCGGCAGGCGCAATCGGCCTCGAAGGCCTTCTTGATCTGCGGCCCCGGCCCCCAGTCGGAGACGAAGGAATTGTAGGTATAGACGGTCAGCACCGGCAGATCGGCCGCCGAAGCCGCGGCGACCGGCGCGCCGATCAGTGCGAGACAAAAGAGAAAACGGGCGAGGATTTTATTCATGCTCACATCCCTCCGCCGGCATTACCCGGATCAGGTTCGCGGGTTGACGCAAGTGTCGCTTGCGTCTCTCAGCCCGATATGGGCACCCCGTTGAGAGAACCCCCAGTATAGGGCCGATATCCGCGCTTTCAAGCAGCCGCGGCGAGATGGCGGCCGAGGTCCGGGTCGCCGAGATCGACCGCCGTGAGGGCCACCAGCGGATCGACCAGCTCGGCCGCCGTCCAGCTGCCGTTGCCCGCTGCGATCTGCACCGCCCCCCAGGAAGCGGCGACGAGGCGCAGCATGATGCGGTAGAGATGGAGGCGGCTGCCCCAGGCCTCCAAAGGCGATGTCGCGCCGAAATATTGCGCCACCATCGCGGCATCCTGCGCCGCCTCGAAGCGGCCTTCGATCGACAGACCGGCCAGATCCCAGACCGGATCGCACATGGCGGCATATTCCCAATCCAGCAGGAAATACCGCCCCGCCGCGGCAATGAAATTATGCGGCGCTGGATCGATATGGCAGGGCCGCAAGGGCCCCCATCCGGGCTCGATCACGGGGCGCAGCGCCTCACCGGCGCGACGCAGCTCGCGGAGCGCCGGCGTGCTGGCCATGGCCAGATACTGGTCGAGCTTGGGATAGAGGCGCATCTCGCCGGTGAAGGCGAGCCCGCTGCCGTGCAGGCGCTGCAGCAGCCCGACGGCGGCGCGGAAGTGATCCCCTTCGCGCAGGCTCTCGGGCGAGAGCGGAACGGCGCCGGCGATATAGCGGCTCAGCATCACACCGCTGGCGGGATCGCTGTAGAGGATCGGTGGCGCCAGTCCGAGCCCGGCCACGGCCCGCGCATTCGCCGCCTCGCCTTCGCGATCGATGTATTGCTCCGTTCCCCTGCCCGGCAGGCGTAGAACATATGCCTGTGCCGATGCAACATCCCCGCGCTCGACAAGGAAGCTGCGATTGGTGAGACTCGGCAGGCGGGCGATGCGCCAGGCGCCGGGCGATCGCGCCAGGACGTCGATCCGCACCAGGGCGTCACGGACCTCCCGCTCTTCCGCGGCATTGATCTGGCTTAGCATCGGCATCACATAACCGCTCTACTCATCCCAAAGGAGCACTGCATTGTCCCACTATCATGCCGTCGTCTGGATCGACCATCACCAGGCGCGCATCTATCATTTCAACGC
Organism: Verrucomicrobiia bacterium; assembly: GCA_035482595.1. GTDB lineage: Bacteria > Pseudomonadota > Alphaproteobacteria > Dongiales > Dongiaceae > DASXQK01. The sequence continues at coordinate 6,972 of DATHQQ010000244.1, read as the reverse complement.
CGAGGATATCCAGACGCTGCGGGTCCTGCCTGAGAACCCGCATGTCCATCTGCATCACCACCGCGGCAGCGACACCGATGGCCATGCCGCCGAGGACCAGCACTACTACCACCAGGTCGCCGCGGCCATCGCCGATGCCGGCGAGGTGCTGATCGTCGGGCCGGGGCTGGCAAAGGGGGAGCTCGTCAAGCATCTCGACTCCCATGACCCGGTCTGGCGCAAGAAAATCGTCGGCGTCGAGACGGTCGACCATCCCACCGACAAGGAGGTGGTCGCCCATGCCCGGAAATACTTCCGCGTCGAGGACCGCCTGCGGCCCCAGCGAGGCTAGACCGCCCACCGCATGTCATGATGCGACCTTTACGCGCAAGGCCTTAAGCCTGAAGAATATAGCCCGACAGGCCGCAATCCGGCCTATAAGAGGGCAGTTCCCTCGGGAGAAGACTCGCTTGGCCGAAAAGCCGGTCGTCGAAGCAGCGCCTAATGGGGTCGATCCCTTCGAATTGACGAAGCGGGCGCTCGAGCAGCGCATCCGGCAGCAGGAGATCCTGGCGGAGCTCGGCGTTCTGGCTCTCCGGGGAGTTCCATTTCACGAGCTCACGCAGCAGACCTCCGTGCTGGTGGCCGAAGGAATGGAGGCGGAGTTCGCCAAGGTCCTCGAATATCTGCGGGGGGAGAACGTCTTCCTGGTCCGCGCCGGGGTGGGATGGGACGAGGGCGTCGTCGGGGTCGCCACGGTCGGCGCGGATCTGGAATCCCCCGCCGGATTTGCGCTGCGGACCGGCAAGCCCGTGATATCCAACCACCTCGACAAGGAGGACCGGTTCCGCACCCCGCAGCTTCTGCTCGAGCATGGCGTCCATCGCGCCGCCAATGTCATCCTGCAGGGGGATGGGGCGCCCTATGGGGTTCTGGAGGTGGATAGCCGCGCGAAGGATGAGTTCACCGAGCACGACCTCTCCTTCCTCCAGGGCGCGGCTAATATCCTGGGGATGGCCATCGAAAGACAGCGCTTCGAGCATAACCTCGCCGAGGCGAAGGTGCGCCAGGACGTTCTGTTTCGCGAGATCGACCATCGCGTCAAGAACAGCCTCCAGCTGATCGTGAGCATCCTCTCCTTGCAGAGCTCGTCATCGAACAACCCCGAGGTCGCTCATCACCTCAAGGAAGCGGCGCGGCGCATCTCGGCCATCGCCCGGGTGCATCGCAGGCTCTACGAGACGAACATGGTCGAGAGCGTCGATCTCGGCCCCTATCTGGAAGATCTCTGCCGGGACATGCATGACTCCGCGCCCAGCTGCCAGATCCATGTGGAGGCCGCGGCCGGCATCAATGTTCCGACCAATCAGGCGATCAACATCGGCATCGTGGTTTCCGAGCTCGTCACCAATGCGACCAAGCACGCCTATCCGGGCCGTACGGAGCAACAGGTCTGGGTGACGCTGAAGGGAACACCCTCGGAGCCCCTCACCCTGTCCATCCGGGATCAGGGCATCGGCCTTCCGGGGGACGTGGAGGCGGGAACCGCGAGCGGCATGGGCATGCGCATCCTGACCGCCATCCTGCAGCAGATGGATGCGAGCCTGTCGATCAACCGCGCCCGCGGCACCGAGTTCGTTATCTCGATACCCATCGAGGTTGCGCCAAGCTAGCCATATCCATCGCGCGGACCTCGAGCCGCCCGGCCGATGAGCGGCCCGCGGGCGCCGGCTGCGGCGGGGTGGCCAAGCCATTGACGCCGGCGATCAGATCCACATCCGAATAGGGCTTGGCGAGGAACCGGCTTGCGGCAGGCAGCCGCGGCTCGCGGGCCCCGACGTCGCCCGAGGTCACCAGCAGCCCGATGGCGGGCCAGCGCCGATTCACCTCGAAAGCGAGCGCTTGGCCGTCCATGCGGCCCGGCATGTTGATGTCGGTGAAGACCACCGCGATATCGCTGCGTCCCTCGAGAATTGACAAAGCCTCATCGGCCCTCTCGACATCGAGCACCTGGTAGCCCGCCTCGCGCAGGACCGCCGCCGTCGCCCAACGGACCAGGACCTCGTCCTCGACCAGGAGAACGATCGCACGCTTATTGCGGAGGGAGTTCATGAGACTAGCAATGCCGCGTCGAGGAGGTCGTTCCGTGGCAAGCGCTTATGATGCGGCCTTCGGCCAATTCGGCATGAAAGGCCGGTGTTGCGGGAACTTGTGCTCGCGCCTGCGGTTACACCCCTACTCAACTCAAAATCCTGGAGTGCCCGTGGCCCCTGGATTCCGGCTTTCGCCGGAATGACGAGAGGGGGCGGAAGCCGGTTCAACCCGATCGAGATCGCTCTAGTCGCCCAGGGCTGCCAGCGCCATCGCTTGCTTGACCGTGCGGCGAATATGCCGGCGGGGGAGCGGGGAGTGGAGGAAGCGGTTGAGGCCGGCGAGCAGCACAGCCCTCGTATCGTCCCCGACGCCGTCGGCCAGTTCGTCACGGACGGCCAGGGTCGTCTTCAGCAGATGCACGGCGACGATGTTCTCCTGCCGGCCATGATCGAAGAGGCCATCCACCGTCGCCCGCATGAAATCCCCCTCCTCGGCCACACGCCAATCCGCGAGGCGCACGGCGGGATCGTTGAAGCGGCTGTTGCGGCCGGCAAAGCACGCCATCTGGAGCAGACCCTGTGGCCAGAGCTCCGGGAATTTGCTGCATTGCCGGCGCACCGCCTGGGCGAAGGTGATGCCATGGGTGACGTCGAGCCAACTGGCATTGTCGGCCACGGGCTGGTCGAGGCGCGACTGCAGCGCGAGGTCGAAGGCCAGCAGGTTATGGGCATTGGCGCCGAGCAAAGCGCCATAGAGATCGAGGGGCAAAGCCCGCCCATGGGCAGCGGTCAGCGCCAGGGCGCGGCGCTCGTTGAGGCCGTGGTATTCCGCGGCCACCGGCGCCCGCTCCTCCCCGCCCCAGCTCGCCAGAGCCTGGGCATAGTCCCGGAATTCCGGGATCAGATCCTCTCGCGTGGCGTAGATGAGGGAGCGGGCCAGCGACAAGCCGAGCGGCAGTTCCACCGAGGGGCCGAGCTCGCGGATCAGCTCGCCGGCCTTGACGACATAGATCAGGGAGTGACCGAAATCGGCGTAATGGGCGAGTGCTGCTCGAGCGAAAGCGCGCTCGAGATCGGCGAAATGCAGCCCGCCGGCAAAAGCGCCGCGCAGGCAGGCGACCGCCCCGGCCTCATCCTCCGCCTCGATGGCGGCGAGGAAATCCACCTCGCGCCAGGGCTTTTCATCCTCGACGAAGGGATGGGCCTCCTGCCGCAGGCAGTTCTCCGCCAACGGCGCCAGGCTCTCGAGCAAGGCGGCGAGCCCGGCCTCGGCGTCCGGCGCCCGCTCGGCGCGCAGCCGCAGCCAGCAGGCCATGCCGGCATAGGCGTGGGTCCAGCCATATTCGAGATGATCCCATGACCAGGAGATCGCGGCGCGAAGCGCATCCAGCGGATCGCCCAAAGCGGAAAGCCGCGCCAGCTCCCGGGCCATGCGCTCGTAGTCTTCGTCGTCGAAAGCGCCTCTGAGGCTCGCCATCACCCGGGCACGGCGCGCCTCGACCGGCGGATCTGTGAGATCGAGCCAGACGGCCCCGCCTTCCAGCTTCACGGGATAGACGCGCAGGGCCTCGCCACGATCGAGATTGGCGCCGGTCGCGAGATCGAACTTCCAGTTATGCCAATTGCAGGTGAGGACGCAGCCGCTCCCCACCCCGTCGGCCAATGGCCCCTCGGCAATCGTCCCCTCCCTCAGTGGATAGCCTTCATGGGGGCAGCGGTTGTTGCAGGCGCGCACGCCCTCGGCCGTCGCGAAGAGGGCGATCTGACGCCCCTCGTGGCGCAGGATCGCGCGGCCCCTGCGCTCCAGGGTCTCGACGTCTATTGCCCTGATCCAATTGGGGTTTTTGGCGCCGCCATCCATGGCGTGACTCTGCGCCCGCCGGCATTCCTCGTCAACGGGGAGAAAACCTTAACCAACGGCCGGCTAGTACATTGGCGGGACGTGAGCCAGGGAGAGCCAGATGCTGATCGCGACCTGCGAGCGGATAGCGGGACAGAAGGTCCGGGATGTGAAGGGACAATGCTTCGGCGTGGTGGTGCGCAGCCGCGGCATCGGCGGCAATATCGTCGCCGGGCTTCGCTCCATCGTCGGGGGCGAGATCCATGAATACACGGCCCTGCTGGAGGAGGCGCGGCGCCATGCCATCGATCGCATGGTGCAGAACGCCACGGCCATGGGCGCCAACGCCGTCATCATGATGCGCTTCGATTCCTCGGAGATCGGCCAGACCATGAGCGAGATCGTCGCCTATGGCACTGCGGTGGTGCTGGAGCCCGAGCCGGTCTGACGCCATGCTGCGCATCGGTCTGTTCCTGCTCGGCCTGGCGGCGCTCGTCGCCGGGCTGACATTCCTCGTCAGCGGCGGGCCCCTGCCGGTCATCATCTGGCTGCTCGGCCTCGGGCTGATCCTCACCCTCGGCGTCGCCTATGAGCGCGTGCACTACAAATCTCTCGCCGCCCACCGGCCCGGGTCGGGCTGGGAGAGGACCGAGGAGCGCTTCCTCGATCCCGCGACCGGCAAGCAGGTCACGGTCTATTTCCGCGCCGCGGATGGCGAGCGGATGTATGTCGAGGAGTAGCGCAAGGCACGGCGAGTAGGGAAGAGCACTGCCGCTTTCTTCCCCTCCCCCGGAAGTCGGGAGGGGAAGAGGCTACAGCCTCGGCCTCGTCACTTCACCCGCTGCAGCCGGTTCGCAGCACTGGTGACGGCGCGCAGCGAGGCAGTGACGATGTTCTTGTCCATGCCGACGCCGAAGAGCGTGCGCCCGTCACCGGCGCGCGCCTCGACATAGGCGACGGCGGTCGCATTGGCGCCCGAACCCACCGCATGCTCGTGGTAGTCGACCACCTCGATCTCGATGGCGAGGGTTCGCGCCAGCGCATCGACGAAGGCGTCGATGGGTCCGGTGCCATGCCCCTCGATCCGCCGCGGCTTGCCCTTGACCCGGATCGTGGCCTCGAGCGCCCGGCCCTGGGCGCGGTCGGGCAGCGAGGTATGGTCGACGAAGCCATAGGGACCGGCCTCGTCGAGATATTCCGCCTTGAAGGCCTCCCAGATCTCGCGCGAGCTCAGCTCCTTGCCGTCGCGATCGGTGATGGCCTGCACCACCTTGCTGAACTCGATCTGGAGGCGGCGTGGCAGGAGAAGACCGTAGTCCTGCTCCAGGACGAAGGCGACGCCGCCCTTGCCGGACTGGCTGTTGATGCGGATCACCGCCTCGTAGCTGCGGCCCAGATCGGCGGGGTCGATGGGGAGATAGGGCACTTCCCAGACGCCGGAATTGCTGGCCTTCAGCGCCTTCAGCCCCTTGCTGATCGCATCCTGATGCGAGCCGGAGAAGGCGGTGAAGACGAGCTCGCCGGCATAGGGATGGCGCGGATGGACCGGCAGCTGGTTGCAATGCTCGGCGACCTTGACCAGCCCGTCGATGTCGGAGATGTCGAGACCGGGATCCACACCCTGGGAATACATGTTGAGGGCCAAGGTCACGACATCGACATTGCCGGTGCGCTCGCCATTGCCGAAGAGCGTGCCCTCCACGCGCTCAGCACCCGCCATCAGGGCGAGCTCGGCAGCGGCCACGCCGGTGCCGCGGTCATTGTGGGGATGTACCGAGAGGGTGATCGAATCGCGGTCGCGGATGTTGCGCGAGAACCATTCGATCTGATCGGCATAGATGTTCGGTGTCGCCATCTCGACGGTCGAGGGCAGATTGAGGATCAGCGGCTTCTCCGGCGTCGGCTGGTAGACATCCATCACCGCCTCGCAGATCTCCTTGGCATAGTCGAGCTCGGTGCCGGTGAAGCTCTCGGGCGAATATTGATAGACGATCTCGGTTTCCGTCATCTCCGCCGCGAGCTGGTGGATGAGCCGCGCGCCGTTGACGGCGATCTCGGTGATGCCGGCCGGCTCGAGGCCGAAGACGACGCGGCGCTGCAGGGTCGAGGTCGAGTTGTAGAGATGGACGATGGCGCGCCTGGCGCCGCGCACGCTCTCCATGGTGCGCCGGATCAGCTCGTCGCGCGACTGGGTCAGCACCTGGATGGTCACGTCATCGGGGATCAGACCCTCGTCGATGAGGGAGCGGACGAAATCGAAATCGGTCTGGGAGGCGGCCGGAAAGCCGACCTCGATCTCCTTGAAGCCCATGCGCACGAGGGTGTCGAAGAAGCGGCGCTTGCGCTCCGGTCCCATGGGCTCGACCAGCGCCTGATTGCCGTCGCGCAGATCGACGCTGCACCAGATGGGCGGCGTGGTGATCACATTGCCGGGCCAGCGCCGGTCCGGCAAATTGATGGGCTCGAAGGGGCGGTACTTGCGGCTGGGTTCGATCTGCATGCTCTGCTCCGCTGCGGCGCCGGCCTCGAGGGCGGGGCGCCTGTCATGGAATGTCGAAACTTGTGGATGGCGGCGACGACGGCTGCCGGGCAGCCGCGAATCAGGCCCGGCAGCCGCCCCTAAGTCGCAGCAGGCGGGCAGTGCTTCGAACGTGACGGCGGCGTGCGGAATATCGGGATTTCATGTTGCAGTGACTCGGGCGAAGGGATGACGGCGGCAAAAACGCGAACGACCCGACGCTCTTAGAGCGCCGGGCCCCTAAGAAGGAGCAGGGAGGTTTTGCCGGTCAGCAACATGCGCCAGAACCTAGTGAAGCTTGGCCCCAGGGTCAAGACGAACCGGTGGCCGGCAAGCATTCCGCGAGGAAGCGCCTGCGGCTTTATACCAATGCCAGAGCGGATCGGCGCTTCTCCAGGACCTGGCGCCGGCTATACTGCACCTGGACAGGCCGGCGGGCGGTCCCTTCCGGGAAATGCCGGTGCGCAGCAAGGAATCGCAATGAGCGAAGTCTATGTGTTCGGCAATGGCATTCGCCTGCGCCGGGGCGATGTCATGGATCT
>DATHQQ010000243.1:0-3655 GCA_035482595.1 Verrucomicrobiia bacterium | reverse complement strand
GGAACCAATCCTGCGCGCGGCGCACCGAGAGCCACTTCAGGATCTCATTGGCCATGAAGCCGGTCTCGCTGTCCGCGGCGGTGAAGATCGGCGGGGCGAAGCTGTGGCCGCGTCCCTCGGCGCCCGGATATCCCGCCACCGGCCGATAGACGTCATGCCGGCCCTCGAAGACATAGCCCTTGGCCTTCAGATCGGCGATCCAGGCGGCCATATGGTCGGGCAGCTGGAGGCCCACCGTCATGCCGGGAAGCACGCCCTCATAGGTCGTCAGCGCCGGATCCTCCGGCGCGTAGCGCCGGGGATCGGGGCTGGTGTCGGTATAGCCGAAGAGGGTCGGGTCGTAGCCGGCCTTGCGCACCTCGCGGGCGATATTGGTCAGCCGGTCGTCCAGCGGCGTGCCGTTCTTCACCGAGCGGTGGTTCATCATATAGAGACCGGTCAGCATGCTGGTGCGCGACGGGCCGCAGGGCGCGCATTGGGCGTAGTGGCGGCGGAAGGCGACACCCTCCCGGGCCAGCCGGTCGAGATGAGGCGTGCGCACCGTCGGGTGGCCGAGCGCCGAGAGGCATTCGCCCCGCCATTGGTCGGCGGAGATGAACAGAACCTTGCGCGGTGCGGCGGCAGGCATCGATGTCGAGCTCCCCTCGAAATAGGGTCGGCAGCCTACACCGCGCTGGCCGGGCGCCAAAAGGGGCGACGATTGCCCCGGGCCGTAATCCTGGCCGCAGTTGGACAACCGCCTGTGCCTATGGCAAATTTCAATCGGGGAAGAGCGTTTTCGGGCCAGGACAACGGATCAGGACGCATAGTCTTGCCGGCCCGGCGTGACGGCCGAGCGAGGCGACCCCTCTTGTTCCATCCTGACAGGGTAAAAAGGCGGCAGGCCCCAGCATGCAGCCCATGCCGTCAACAGGGAGAGCGCAAGTGACAAAGCTGACGAATGCGCAACGCGCGACGGCGGCGACACTGCAAGCCGCCCGTGCCTTCAGCCGCCGCGCCTGGCTCAGGGGCGCCGCGGCCGCCGGCGTCCTTGCCGCCACGGGACCCTGGATCGTCAGGGACGCCTTCTCGTCCTCGGGCGAGCTCAATATCCTGAACTGGTCGGACGAGCTGCCGGATCCGGTCATCCCCGACTTCACGGCGAAGACCGGCATCAAGGTGAATACCACGCCCTTCTCGCAGAACGAGGAGCAGATCAACAAGCTCCAGGCGACCAAGGGACAGGGCTTCGATCTCTGCCAGCCGACCCGCGACCGCGCGCCGCAGTTCAAGGATCTGGGCCTGCTGCAGCCCTTCGACCTGAACAAGATGCCCAACAGCAAGAACGTCATCCCCTCCATGATGGAGGCCTCGACCAGCGTCTGGACCTGGGACGGCAAGCTCTACCATCTGCCCCATTGCTGGGGCACCGAGGCGATGGCCTGGCGAACCGACGAGTGGAAAGGCGATGCGAGCAACCTGAGCTTCGGCGATCTCTGGGCCGAGGAGGTCAAGGGCAAGATCCTCGGCCGGCCGCATTCGCTCATCACCGGCATCGGCCTGTGGATGGACGGCACAGGCAAGCTCCCCTCCAACCGCATGCTGGATAGCTTCAAGGACGAAGACACCATGCGGAATATCTGGACCCAGCTCACCCAGTTCGCCGTCGAGCACAAGCCCTGGGTGAGGCAGTTCTGGTCCAGCGCCGACGATACCAAATCCGGCCTGCTGCAGAACGGCTGCGTGTTGGGCCAGACCTGGGACGGGCCGGTGCTGAGCCTGAAGAAGCAGGGCAAGCCGGTTACCTATCAGGCCCCCAAGGAAGGGGCGATCGCCTGGCTCGACGGCTGGGCAATGCCTTCGGCGGCGCAGAACGTCGACCAGGCCTATGCCTGGCTCGATTATCTCCAGATGCCGGAGACCTCGGCCAAGGTGGCGGAAGGGTCGGGCTACAATCCGATCGTCACAGGCGCCGACGCGCTGCTTTCGGCCGACGCCAAGAAGCTGTTCCAGGAAGCCTATCCGGACGACGCGGTGGCGCGTCTGTGGTGGCGTCCGCCGGAGCCCTCCTGGTACGGCGCCGCCCGCAACGAATTCGCGGAAAAGTTCCAGTCCGCCTGATATCGAATCCGGACATTTCTTCCGTCATCCCGTCGAAAGCCGGGATTCAGGGGCGAGCGACGAAATACCTCGCATGTGGCCCCTGGATTCCGGCTTTTGCCGGAATGACGGAGGAGAATTTGGGTGAAGTCACCACCCAACCGGCGACGGGGAGAATGTAAGCGACGTCAGCGCCCTAAGTGAAATGGCGATGGCAGTACAACCATCGCCGCGTAAGCCCTTCCCTCTATCCCGTCACCCCGGCGAAAGCCGGGGTCCAGGGGCGAGCGGCAAGCACCCTCCGCGTGGCCCCTGGATTCCGGCTTTCGCCGGAATGACGGAAAGGAGGATAGGCCTCGCTAGCTTAGCTAGCCGTCCACGTCGCCGCACCCGCGCGACTGCTCGCGGCCGATGCGATAGAGGCACGCCTGCGCGACGGGCGTCACGTCCTCATCGCGGAGAAGCGGAACTCCAACGCAGCCCGACCCGTCAGAACAGCTCCGCCGGCAGCGCCAGCAGACTCTCTCCGCCGCGGGTGATCTGGGCCGCGAGCCCATCGGCCTCCGCCAGGATATTGTCGGCGTAGAAGCGCGCGGTGGCGAGCTTGCCCTTGAGGAAGCCTTCCTCGCCGGTCCGCTCGTTCAGCCGGCGTAGAGCCGCGAGCGCGGCCATCGCCATGAGCCAGCCGCCGGCGACGGTGCCGAAGAGGCGCAGATAGGGTGTGGCGCCGGCCAGCGCCAGTGCCGGATTGGTGCCATGGGTCTCGACCATCCAATCGGTGCAGCGCGCGAGGGTGGCGGTGGCCTCGGCGAGCGAGGCGCGGATCGGCGCCAGCTCGGCGCCCGGTGCGCCCGCGAGATCGCGATCGGAGGCACGGATGCCGGCGATGAAATCCCGGGCGGCCGCGCCATTGTCGCGCGCCAGCTTGCGCCCGACGAGATCGTTTGCCTGGATGCCGTTGGTGCCCTCATAGATCGGCGCGATGCGGGCGTCGCGATAGAGCTGGGCCAGCCCCGTATCCTCGATGAAGCCGACCCCGCCATGGACCTGGATGGCGAGGGAAGCAGCCTCGCAGCCGAGATCCGTGGACCAGGCCTTGACCACGGGGATCAGGAGATCCACCAGCCGCTGACTCTCCTCGCGCTGGGCGGCTTCGGTTTGCCGCTTGGCGCGGTCCAGCGCCCCGGCAGTGAAATAGGCGAGCGCCCGCGCCGCGTCGCGCTTGGCCCGGATCGTCATCACCATCCGGCGGACATCCGGGTGGCCGATGATGGGCGTCCCGGATTTCGCAGCGCCGGGAGGGCGACCCTGGACCCGGGTCAGGGCATAGTCGCGCGCCGCCTGGTAGGCGCTTTCGGCGACGCTGAGACCCTGGAGCCCGATGGAGAGCCGGGCGATATTCATCATGGTGAACATGTATTCCAGGCCGCGGTTCTCCTCGCCGACGAGATAGCCCGCCGCGCCCTCCTTGTCGCCAAAGGCCATGACGCAGGTCGGGCTTGCATGGATGCCGAGCTTGCGCTCGAGCGAGACCACGCGGAGGTCGTTGGCCGGTCCGATCTCCCCGGCCGGCGAG
>DATHQQ010000242.1:0-8015 GCA_035482595.1 Verrucomicrobiia bacterium | reverse complement strand
GGCGGCGGGGATTCGAGCAGCGGCGTCGAGACTTCCCATAGCCGTTCAATGCCTTCGGCCGTCGTGAACAGCGTGCGGTCGCCGCGCATCGCGTCGAGGATCAGCCGCTCGTAAGCCTCCAGCACATCGCCGATCAGGCCGGTATCGTGCATCGCGAACTGCAGGCTCAGCTTGTCCAGCCGCATGCCCGGGCCGGGCCGCTTGCCGTAGAAGGAGAGCGAGACCTTCGAGGCATCCGCCAGATCGAAGGTCAGATGATCGGGACCCTGGGTGCCGACGCCCGAACCGGTGGGAAACATGCTCTTGGGCGGCTCGCGGAAGGCGATGGAGATGATCCGCTGCCCCTCTGCCAGCTTCTTGCCCGTGCGCAGGAAGAAGGGCACGCCGGCCCAGCGCCAATTGTCGATCGCGCATTTCAAGGCGATGAAGGTCTCGGTATCGGATTCCGGATCGACGCCCGGCTCGGTGCGGTATCCCGTGTATTGCCCGCGGACGACATGGCGGGGGTCGATCGGCAGCATGCTGCGGAAGACCTTGTTCTTCTCCTCGCTGATGGGGGCGGGCTCCAGGGCCGTCGGGGGCTCCATCGCCATGAAGGCGAGGATCTGGAACAGGTGGGTTACCACCATGTCGCGAAAGGCGCCGGTCTGCTCGTAGAAGCCGGAGCGCTTGCCGAGCCCCAGGGTCTCCGGCACGTCGATCTGCACATGGTCGATGAAGTTGCGGTTCCAGATCGGCTCGAACAAGCCGTTGGCGAAGCGGAAGGCGAGGATGTTCTGCGCCGGCTCCTTCCCCAAGAAGTGGTCGATGCGGAAGATCTGCTCCTCGGAGAACACCTCATGCAGCCGGGCGTTCAGCGATACCGCGCTCTCGAGATCCGTGCCGAAGGGCTTCTCCATGACGATGCGGGAGCCTTCGACGAGGCCGGCCTCCGCCAGCAGCCGCACCGCCGACAATGCTGCATTGGGCGGCACGCTCAGGTAGTGCAGGCGGCGGGATTCCACGCCCAGGGCCTGCTCGGCCCTTGCCACCGCCGCTTTCAAGGCTTCCGCGCCCCCCGCCAGGGGCACATAGTCGAGCGCCGCCGCGAAGGGGGCCCAGCGCGCGTCGTCGACCTTCCGGGTGGAGAATTGATCGAGGGCTTCGCGCGCGAATTTCCGGAAGCCCTCGGCGTCGAGTTCATCCAGCGAAACGCCGATGATCCGGCAGCCGGGGATGAAGCCGGCGCTCGCCAGATGGAACAGGCCCGGCAGCAGCTTGCGCCGCGACAGGTCGCCCGTGGCGCCCACAAGGACAAGGACCTGCGGATATTTCGGGCCTACACCGGGGGAGATCTTCAAGCGAGCCGTCCCTTCATTGCGATGACCTGAGCCACCGTCAGCCGCCTTGGCTCACGGATCGCTTCTTCCGGGCGCTTCCGCGGCCCGAGAGGCTGGGATTGTTCATGAAATAGCGATGCGCATTGGATGCCTTGGCCGAGAGGCTGACGCGGGTAAAGCTGCCGTCGGGGTGCATCTTCCAGCTCTGCGCCTCGTCCCTCAGATTGGTCACCATGATCTGATCGAGGATCTGCTCGTGGACCGTCGGATTTTCGATCGGCACCAGGGTCTCGATCCGGCGGTCGAGATTGCGCGGCATCCAGTCGGCCGAGGAGATGAAGACCTTGGCCTCGGGCGAGGGCAGGCCGTGGCCGTTGCCGAAGCAGAGAATCCGGCCGTGCTCGAGGAAACGGCCGACGATGCTCTTGGCGCGGATGCGCTCGGAGAGCCCGACGACCCCGGGCCTGAGGCAGCAGATTCCCCGGATGACCAGATCGATCTCCACCCCGGCGCCCGAGGCTTCGTAGAGCTTGTCGATGATGGCGGGATCCACCAGGGAGTTCAGCTTCACCCAGATCGCCGCCGGCCGGCCGGCCCGGGCATGGGCGATCTCGGTATCGATCAACTCGACGATGCGTTGGCGCAGGGTGAGCGGGGCCAACGCCAGCTTGGCGAGCCCGCGCGGCTCGGCATAGCCGGTCATGTAGTTGAAGGCGGCGACGGCATCGGCCGAGAGCGCCGGATCGCAGGTGAAGAAGGAGAGATCGGTATAGATGCGCGCCGTGATCGGATGATAGTTGCCGGTCCCGAAATGGACGTAGCTGCGCAAGCCTTCGGCCTCGCGCCGGACGACCAGGGAGATCTTGGCGTGGGTCTTCAGCGTGATGAAGCCGAAGACCACATAGACGCCGGCGCGCTCCATGTCGCGCGCCCATTGCATATTGGCTTCCTCGTCGAAACGCGCCTTGAGCTCGACCATGGCGGTGACGGATTTGCCCGCCTCGGCGGCCTCGATCAGCGCCGCGACGATGGGCGAGTTCCGGCTCGTCCGATAGAGGGTCTGCTTGATGGACACCACCGCCGGATCGCGCGCCGCCTGCTTGACGAATTGAACCACCACGTCGAAGGATTCATAAGGGTGGTGGACGACGATGTCCTTGTTGCGCACGGCCGCAAAGCAATCGCCGCCGAAGTCGCGAATCCGTTCGGGAAAGCGGGGGTTGTAGGGTTTGAACAAGAGATCCGGACGCTCATCCAGGATCAGCTGCTTGACGTCGACGAGGGCGATCAGCCCCTCCTGAACGAACAGTTCTTCCGGCCCCAACTCGAGCTCGCGCATGAGGAGCGTGCGCAGATCCTCGGGCATCGTGCTCTCGATCGCCAGGCTGATGACTCCGCCGTGACGCCGCCGCTTGAGGGCGGTTTCGAAGCTCAGGATCAGATCCTCGGCCCCCTCGTCGAGCTCCATCTCGCTGTCCCGGAGCACGCGGAACAGGCCATGGCCAAGCTGGGTCCAGGGTTCGGGGAAGATCCGGTCGAGGCACATCAGCACCACCTCTTCCAGCAGCACGAAACGGGCGCCGGCGCCGGGCAGCCGGATGAAGCGCTCGAGCTGGGCCGGCAGCGGGATCAGCACCGCCATCGGCTCCTCGCGATGCGGGTCTCCCAGGCTGAGGGCAATGGCAGCGGCCCGATTGGCGAGAAAGGGGAAGGGATGAGCCGGGTCGACGGCGAGCGGGGTCAGCACCGGATAGACATCGGCGACGAACTTCGCCTCCAGCCAGTCGCGATCGGCGCGGCCAAGATCGGCCGGGCGCAGAATCTCGATCGAATGGACGCCGAGCCCCTCCTTGAGCTCGCGCCAGCATTCCTGCTGGGCCACGTTCAGGCTCGCCATCGCCCCTTCGATCAAGGCGAGCTGCTGTTCCGGCGTACGGTTGTCGGGGCTCAGCTCATGGATGCCGGCGCGCCGCTGGGCCTTCAGGGCGGCGACACGCACGGTCTGGAACTCGTCGAGATTGCTGGCCGAGATCGACAGGAAGCGCAGCCGCTCCAGCAGGGGATGAGCGGGATTGCGGGCCTCCTCCAGCACCCGGGTGTTGAAGGCGAGCCAGGAGACCTCGCGATTGAGGAATCGGTCGGCGGGCAGCGGCGGACCGGCAAGCTCCGCCTCTGCTTCGGCGACATCTGCGGAGGAGGGCGCGCCAGGGGCGTCGGTCATGGCTTCTTTGTGCTCCGCAAGATCAGATCCAGTCGGCTTTGCGGCGCGCTTCGAAGATGCCATGAATCACCCCTTATCGCCTTGGTGCAGGTATCCCCGGAGGCCGAGAGCCGGGCTTGCCGGGGAAGAGACTGGGGAGCATTCATGTCCGTTTTGTGTCAGTTGGCTTAAGTTTGCTCGCCTCCGCTCCCGGAGAGCTGGGCGTACTCCGGATGAAGTCGATCCGGAAGACCCCGTATGGCCCATCTAGCACGTTTCTTGACCCACCGAATAGGTACGGTCATCTTAGCTTCATGGCTCGCCGATGAGTCTTGAGGGGCAAGGATGCAGGGCTCGGGGCGTTGAGCTCGGCGGCCTCGATCATGGGGAAAAGCAAATGGCCGATTCATCGGCCTCTCGTCATATTCACATTCCGCATTGGACCCGGCGCTATGGCACCGGGGGCTTTCTCGTCATCATCCTGGTGGGGGCGGTCTATGCGATCTCCTCGCTGACCAGCGATCTGATCGAATCGCCGTCGGGCAATCTCCTGGTCTTTCTCCTGCTTGGTGTGGCGCTGCTGATCGCGCTCGGCTTCGAATTCGTCAACGGCTTTCACGACACGGCCAATGCCGTGGCGACGGTGATCTATACCCATTCCCTGCCGGCCTATGTCGCGGTCGTCTGGTCGGGGATGTTCAACTTCCTGGGCGTCCTGCTGTCGAGCGGCGCGGTCGCCTTCGGCATCATCTCGCTGCTTCCGGTCGAGCTCATCCTCCAGGTCGGCACCCATGCCGGCTTCGCCATGGTCTTCGCGCTGCTGATCGCCGCAATCATCTGGAACCTCGGCACCTGGTATCTCGGGCTGCCCTCCTCGAGCTCCCATACGCTCATCGGCTCGATCATCGGCGTCGGGCTGATGAACCAGATGATGGCCTTGGGCAATACGGGCACCAGCGGCGTCGATTGGGATCAGGCGATCGACATCGGCAAATCCCTGCTGTTCTCTCCGCTCGTCGGTTTCTTCGCCGCCGGCCTGCTGCTCATCATTTGCAAGGCCATCATCCGCGTTCCCGCGCTCTATCAGGCGCCCAAGGATAGTCAGCCGCCGCCCTTGTGGATCCGTGGACTGCTCATTCTGACCTGCACGGGCGTCAGCTTCGCCCATGGTTCCAACGACGGTCAGAAAGGCATGGGCCTCATCATGCTGATCCTGATCGGCACGGTGCCCACGGCCTATGCGCTCAATCACTCCGTCGGCAAGGACCAGGTCGAGGTCTTCGTGTCCGACGCCGCCCGCGCCGTCAAGGCGCTGGAGCCCCATGGCGGCAATGCGCCGCTCAGCGGCGAGGCGTATCAGATCCTGACGACCACCGTGGAGAAGCGCGCCCCCCAGGCGGAGACGGTGCCGGCTCTGTCGAAGATGATCGCCGATACCGCGGCGAGTGTCGCGGCCTATGGCTCGCTGGCCGCCGTGCCGACCGCCAGCACGGCCAATGTGCGCAACGAAATGTATCTCATCAGCGAGACCCTGAGCGTGTTGAAGAAGAAGAACGCGCTGAGCCTGACACCGCCGCAGCAGGCAGATCTCGACAGCTACAAGAAGGATATCGACAACGCGACCAAATTCATCCCGACCTGGGTCAAGGTGGCGGTCGCCATCGCCCTTGGCCTCGGCACCATGGTGGGCTGGAAGCGCATCGTCGTGACCGTGGGAGAAAGGATCGGCAAGACCCGTATGACCTATGCCCAGGGCGCCTCGGCCGAGCTGGTGGCCATGGCGACCATCGGGGCGGCGGATATGTACGGCCTGCCGGTCAGCACGACCCATGTGCTCTCCTCCGGCGTCGCCGGGACCATGGCGGCCAATCGGTCGGGCCTGCAGATGTCGACGGTGCGCAATCTGCTGGCGGCCTGGGTGCTCACCTTGCCGGCCTCCATCGCGCTCGCCGGCGGTCTCTTCTGGCTGTTCCGCCACCTGGTCTGAGCCGAAGCGGGGGCGGGCGGTCCTTGCCGCCCGTCCCCTTTCGCTGCGACAATCCAAGGGATGGTCGCCACCCGCATCGAGCTGCCCGACGATCATGGCCTGATCGCAGGCTTCATCTTCCCCCCCGGGCAGCCGGCGAAGCGCATCGGCTGGCCGGAGATGGCCCATCTGGCCGAGGTCTCCCGCGGGGGCCTCGCCTGGCTCCATTTCAACCTGACCGATGTCAGGGCCTGCGAGTGGCTGAGCAAAGGAGGCGTTCTGTCGGCCACGGCGGCGGGCTTCCTTCTCGCGACGGACCGCCGTATCAGCCTGGACCGTCTCGGCCAGGCGATCACCGGCGTGCTGGCCGACCTGCATCACGATTTCGACCTCGACCCGGAAAGCGTCGGTGTCATTCGATTTGTCGCCGAGGCGGGTCTCGTGGTCAGCGGGCGGCGCCATCCGCTGCAGGCGGTCGATCGCCTCCGCCGCGAGGTTCTGGCCGGTGCCGCGTTCGGCTCGCCCATCGCGCTGCTCGCCCATCTCCTGGATCATCTGGCCGAGACCTTCGAAACGCTGATCAACGATCTGGGCAATCAGGTCGATGATATCGAGGACCGCATCCTGGCCGGCCGCTTCCACCAGGAAGGGGCGGGGCTGGGTCAGGCCCGCCGGCTGATGAGCCGCCTCAGGCGCCACCTCAATGCCGAGCGCCGGGAGCTGAGCGATATCATGAACAAGCTCCCCGACTGGTGCGGCGAGTCCGATGCCGCCGAGCTCCAGCGCGCCGTGGGCCGGCTCGATTCCTTCGGGCGCGATCTCGATCTTCTCTACGAGCGCGGGCGCTTCCTTCAGGAGGAGATCGCCAGCCGCCTCGGCGAGGCCACCAACCGCAACCTCTATGTGCTCTCCATCGTCACGACGATCTTCCTGCCCATGACGCTGATCGTCGGCCTCTTCGGCATCAATGTCGGCGGCATGCCGTGGCTGTCGAGCCAGGAGGGTTTCTGGTGGGTCGTGCTCGGCATGGTTGTGACGGCGGTGGTGACCTACCTGGTCCTGCACTGGCGGCGGCTGTTCTGACGCCCGCCCTCTTCCGTCATCCCGGCGAAAGCCGGACGCAGGGGCCGGCGAGCTCGCTTGTTGCCGCGTAAGCCGCTCCCTCCGCCCCGTCACCCCGGCGAAAGCCGGGGTCCAGGGGCGAGCGGCAGGCAGCCTGACGTGTGGCCCCTGGATTCCGGCTTTCGCCGGAATGACGAGAGGGAATTTGCGAGACCGGCGCTCTGGCGACGATGGCGCAGAATCGCCTCAGGGATTGCGCTCCGAGAAGGAGACGGCATAGGCGCCGTCGCGGACGTCGACCAGCGGATCGTCGGACTGCTCTATTCCATCGGTCAGCTGGCCCGGCAGGAAGAGCAGCGGCTTCTCGGCCGCCGCGCTGTCTGCCACGACCTTGTCGATGGTCACCACGCCGAGGTCGACCACCTTGCGGTCGTCGGGCCAGGGCTGGGCCGGGTCCTTGGTGTTGTCGCCGGGCGCTGCGAGCTGCGCCTCGAGGTGGAAGGTGACGGGTCCCTGCTTCAGGCGCAGGGGCAGCTCGTCCATGAGGAAATTCGGCCCCCGCTTGGCGGCATCGGCCGGTGAGATATGGACCAGATGCTCCGGCACGATCATGTAGCGCACTGCCTGCCGCTGGCCGGCCTTGTTGACGAAGATGAAGGCATCGAGGCCGTTGTACTGCTCATCGGCGAAGCTGTCCGGCGTCGCGACGGTGGAGAGGGCGGCGGGAATCCGGGGATGGGTGGCGATGAACTGCTCGAGCTTGGTGGGGTGCGGGGCGTCCGGCGGGCTGGCGGCCACGGCCAGGAAGAAATCGCGGAATTCCTCGCCGGTGGAGACCACAAAGAATTTGAGCGAGTTGGTCGACATGTTGGTCTCGCTGCCGCCCGGCAGATGGTATTTGATCGCCATCCCATGGGGATTGGCGAGGTCGGCGCCGTCCGGCAGGTTCGGTATGCCCGTCGAATCCGAGAAGCGCACCGTCACCGGGATCGTGCTGCCGTCGAACAGCACGGCGCGACTCAATTCCGCCGCCGCGGGAGAGGCCTTGAAGCTGCCTTCGGTCACGATGCCCTTGGCGTGATTGGCCCGGAAGCCGGCATGCTGGCCGAAGACCTTGTGCAGGGCGTCCACGACCTGGACCTCGAGCGGCTGGTCCTCCGCGCGCACAGCGAGGGGCAGGGTCAACCCCAAAAGGGTGAGTCCGATCAGCAGCCGACCTGTCGTCATGAGATTCTCCTGCAATTAGGGGGCCAAGGGCCGGAAAATGTTCCCCAACCATAGGCGAACTTCTCGGACTGCAGGGCTGTCACGGCGCTGCTTTACAAGATTTCACGAGCCAAGGCCGGAAAAAGGGCATGATCCCTATCGGCGGGAGCCTGCTGGAACAACCGAAGGAGAGACGCCGTGGATGACAAGCATGTGGCAGACCGGATCGACGAGCTGGCGCGCAAGGAGCATGAGCTGTTCG
>DATHQQ010000241.1:0-13212 GCA_035482595.1 Verrucomicrobiia bacterium | reverse complement strand
CTATGCCATCGATGCCGAATCCCGGGTCTCCGCCCTCAACGCCGATACGGGCGCCGAGATCTGGCATGTGGACGTGGCCAAGGATGTGGACAGCGACAAGCTGCTGGGCGGCGGCGTCGCCTATGACAGCGGCAGGGTCGTGGTCGCCACATCCTTCGGCGACGTCATCGCCCTTGACGCCGGCACGGGCCGGGAGCTGTGGCGGCGCTTGGTCGGGGCGCCGATGCGCACCGGCCCGACCATCGCCGACGGCCGCGTCTTCGTCGTGACCATCGACAACAATCTCTACGCGCTGGCGGAAGATGACGGGCGGCGCCTATGGAGCCACAACGGACTGACCGAGACCGCCGGCCTGCTGGGCACGGCCTCGCCAGCCGTCGCCGGCAATGTGGTCATCGTGGTCTACAGCTCCGGCGAGATCTATGGGCTCAGGGTCGATAGCGGCCGCACGATCTGGAGCGACACCCTCGCGGGGCAGATTCGAACCGGCGCTGTCGCCACCATGGCGGATATCCGCGGCCGGCCGCTCATCGATCGCGATGCGACGATCGCCATGAGCAACAGCGGCACCATCGCCGCCCTCGATCTCAAGGCGGGCTCGCGCCTCTGGGATGCGAATTTCGGCGGCAGCCAGGCGCCCTGGGTCGGCGGCGACTACGTCTTCCTCTTGACCAGCGACCAGGTGCTGGTATCGCTCACGCGTCAGGACGGCAAGGTGCGCTGGCTGACCCAGCTGCCCAAATATGTCAATCCGGAAGACCCGACGAGCGATCTGATCCTCTGGCATGGGCCGGTCCTGGCGGGAAACCGCCTGATCCTGACCGGCACCAATGCGCAGGCCCTGGCCGTCTCGCCCTATACCGGCAAGATCCTGGGTGCGATCGCGCTGCCGTCCGCCACGCATCTGCCGCCGGTCGTGGCCAAGGGCACCCTCTACATCCTGGCCGACAACGCCGATCTGATCGCGTTGCGCTGAGGGCGCGGCTGGCGGTCATGGCCTTCACTCTCGCCATCGTCGGTCGGCCCAATGTCGGCAAATCGACCTTGTTCAACCGCCTGGTGGGCAAGCGCCAGGCGATCGTCGACGATACGCCCGGGGTCACCCGCGACCGCCGCGAAGGGAAGGGACGGCTTGCCGATCTCGTCTTCACCGTGGTGGATACCGCCGGCTTCGAGGATGTCCAGGGCGAGGCGCTCCTCGCGCGCATGCGCGCCCAGACGGAGCAAGCGGTCGCCGCCGCCGACGCGGTGCTGCTGGTGGTGGATGCGCGGGAAGGCTTGACCGCCCTCGACCAGAGCTTTGCCCGCGCGTTGCGCAAGAGCGAGGCGCGGGTCCTGCTGGTGGCGAACAAATGCGAGGGGCGGGGCGGCGAGGCCGGGCGGATGGAGGCCTTTCGCCTCGGCTTCGGCGAGCCCATCCCCGTCTCCGCCGAGCATGGCGAGGGCATGGGCGATCTCTACGACGCTCTGGCGCCGCTGATCCACGCCAAGGCGGAGGCGTCTGCCCCGGGCGAGGAGGCGGACCCCGAGCCGGAAGCGAGCGAAGAAGACTCGGCGGAGCCGGTGGAACGCGGGCCACGGGCGATCCAGCTTGCCGTCGTCGGCCGGCCCAATGTCGGCAAGTCGACCCTCGTCAATCGGCTGATCGGCGAGGATCGGCTCCTGACCGGCCCGGAGGCCGGCATCACCCGCGACGCCATCGCCGTCGAATGGAACCATCGCGGCCGCGCCCTGCGGCTTGTCGACACCGCAGGGCTGCGCCGGCGCGCCAAGGTGGTCGACAAGCTGGAGTGGCTGTCGGGCGAGGATACCAAGCGCGCCATCCAATTCGCCGAGGTCGTCATCCTCGTGCTCGATTCCACCGATCTGCTGGAGAAGCAGGATCTCTTTATCGCGCGCCAGGTCGAGGAGGAAGGCCGCGCCCTGGTCCTCGCGGTGAACAAATGGGATCTGGTGGAGGATACCAAGGCGGCGCTGGCCAAGCTCGAACGCCGGCTGGAGATCTCGCTGCCGCAAAGCCGCGGCCTGCCGGTGATCCCCCTCTCGGCCAAGACGGGAAAAGGGCTGGAGCGCCTACTCGATGCCGCCATCGAGATGGTCGACATCTGGAGCCGGCGCATCCCGACGCCGGCGCTCAATCGCTGGCTCCAGGCGATGGAGGATGCCCATCTGCCGCCGCTGGTCAAAGGCCGGCGGCTCAAGCTGCGCTATATGAGCCAGGCCAAATCGCGCCCGCCGACCTTCAACCTCTTCTGCAACCTGCCCGAGGCGATGGCGGATTCCTATCAGCGCTATCTCGTGAACGGGCTGCGCGATGCCTTCGACATGCCGGGGATTCCGATCCGCTTCGTGCTCCGGCGCAGCGAGAATCCCTATGTCGGCAAGTCGCGGCGGGGCAAGCCGAGCGCTGACAAGTCACATTCGGCCAAGCCCAGCAAAGGCAAATCGCCGACGGGCCAGTCGAAATCGGTCAAGCCTGGGGGAAGCATGCCGGGGATGGGCAAACCCCGATCCGGCAAAGGGGCCGGGGGCAAGGCGAAGGCAGGCAAGGCAAGCGCCGGCAATGCGAGGTCGGGCAAGTCGCGGGCGAGACGAGCGGGGTTCTGACCGCAGTCGAACGTCAGTGGCATGCGATTGCCGAGACACCGAATCGCAAAGTGCCGCCCCCATTCTCGTCATGCTAGGGCTTGTCCCTAGCATCCACGCCTTTGCGACCGCTGACCTCGTGAGATGATCGACAAGAGGCCTCGAGGCGGCCAGTTTGTGTCTTCTCTTCCACCGTCACTCCAAGCGGAGCGGCCCTAAGGCGTGGATGCTAGGGACAAGCCCTAGCATGACGTAAATAGGAATGGCCGTTGCCAATGTCGGACAGCCCGCGTGCCAGCAGGAGACGCAAAGGCTCCGGCTTTTCAGCGTTATGTACGATCCGATCCGGACAGCCCTGGCTTTTGACGGCGGCTCAGTGCGGGCGAAGCCCTGGCTCGATCTTCTGGGTTTCGCGCTTCTGGGGCTCGATCCGCTCGCCATGGCGCTGGCAGCTCGCCTCGGCAAGCTCGACGAAGATGTCGGTCGCCGTCTCGGGCAAGGGATGGATCTCCGGCTTCTCGCCGGGATAGGCCTGGGCGCGCATGGCCGTGCGCAGGCGGCCGGGGTCGACGAGGTTGACCTTCACCGGCGTGATGGCGACCTCGTCGGCATAGATTCCGGCGAGCTGCTCCAGCGCCGCCTTGGTCACCGCATAGGCGCCCCAGTAAGCGCGAGGTGCCTTGCCGGAGGAGGCGGTGACGAAGATCGCCCGGCCGGCGGGGGAGGCGCGCAGCAGCGGATCGAGGCTGCGGATGAGACGCCAATTCGCCGTGAGATTGACGTCGATGACCTTCTGCCACTCCTTGGGATCGATATGACCGAGGGGCGAGAGCGTTCCCAGCATGGCGGCATTGGCGACCAGGATATCGAGGCGCTTGTGGCGTTCATAGATCGCCGCCCCCAGCCGGTCGAGGGCGGGGAAATCCGTGATGTCGAGGGGAACCAGGGTCGCGCGGCCGCCCGCGGCCTTCACGGCATCGTCCACTTCCTCCAGCCCGCCGATGGTGCGCGCCAGCAGGATCAGCTCGGCGCCCTCTTCGGCGAAGCGTTTGGCGATGGCCGCACCGAGCCCGCGCGAAGCGCCGGTCACGAGCGCGACGCGCCCGGCGAGCCGTCCTTCGGCCATGGTCTCAGGCGGTCTCGGCGAGAAGGGAGAGCTGCGCGGGCGCGTCGGCGCCCTGGTCCGTCAGCCGGGTCGGATAGTCGCCGGTGAAGCAGGCATCGCAATATTGCGGCTGGCGCGGATCGCGACCCGGCTCCCCCATGGCCCGATAGAGGCCGTCGATGGAGATGAAGGCGAGGCTGTCGACGCCGATGATCTTCGCCATCTCCTCGGTGTCATGCTTGAAGGCGAGGAGCTGGCTGCGCTCGGGCGTATCGATGCCGTAGAAGCAGGAATGGGCGGTCGGCGGGCTGGAGATGCGCATATGCACCTCGCTCGCCCCGGCGCTGCGCACCATCTCGACGATCTTCCGGCTCGTGGTGCCGCGCACGATGCTGTCGTCCACCAGGATCACGCGCCGGCCCTCGATGGTGGCCCGATTGGCATTGTGCTTCAGCTTAACGCCGAGATGGCGGATATGGTCCGACGGCTCGATGAAGGTCCGGCCCACATAATGGTTGCGGATGATGCCGAGCTCGAAGGGAATGCCGGCCTCGGCTGCATAGCCGATCGCCGCGGGCACGCCCGAATCAGGCACCGGGATCACCACATCGGCGGGCACGCCCGCCTCGCGGGAGAGCTCGGCGCCGATGCGCTTGCGGGCCTCATAGACGCTGGTGCCCTCGACGATGCTGTCGGGCCGGGCGAAGTAGATGTATTCGAAGACGCAGAAACGGCGCGGCGCGGAGGGGAAGGGGCGCAGCGAATGGACGCCGGAGCTGTCGAGCACGATGAGCTCGCCCGGCTCGACGTCGCGAACGAGCTCGGCACCGATGATGTCCAGCGCGCAGGTCTCCGACGCCAGGATATGGCCCGAGCCCAGCTTTCCCAGGACCAGCGGCCTGACACCCAGGGGATCGCGCACCCCGATCACCATGTCCTGGGCGAGCGCCACCAGGGAATAGGCGCCTTCCACCTGCTGCAGGGCATGGATCAGCCGGTCGACCACGCCACCGCGCAGCTGGGTCGCCATCAGATGGGTGATCACCTCGGTATCGGTCGTCGACTGGAAGAGCGAGCCGCGGCGGACCAGATCGCGATGGATTGTCGCAGCATTGGTCAGATTGCCGTTATGGGCGAGGGCGAAGCCTCCGAACTCCAGATCGGCGAAGAGCGGCTGCACATTGCGCAGGATGGTCTCGCCGGTGGTCGAATAGCGCACATGGCCGATCGCCGCATGGCCCTTCAGCTTGGCCATGACCTGCTCAGAGGAGAAATTATCGGCGACATGGCCCAGCGCCCGGTGGGCGTTGAACTTGC
The DNA here is from genome assembly GCA_035482595.1 of Verrucomicrobiia bacterium. Lineage (GTDB taxonomy): Bacteria > Pseudomonadota > Alphaproteobacteria > Dongiales > Dongiaceae > DASXQK01. The sequence goes on along the minus strand of DATHQQ010000241.1, from coordinate 8,204 downwards.
GCCCGTCGAAGGAGACGATGCCGGCGGCCTCCTGGCCGCGATGCTGCAGGGCGTGCAGGCCGAGCACGGCCCGCGCCGTCGCCTCCTCACCCCCGTAGTAGATGCCGACGACTCCGCATTCTTCCTTGAGCTTGTCGTCGTCGAAGGGGTTGGTGCGAATCATCATGCCTGTCAAATGGCTACTGATTGCCCTGGATCAAGCGGTCGAGGTCCTTGCGCTCATTGGCGTTATACCCCGGATCCTGCTTCGGCGCAGCAGCGGGTTTCGGGGCCGGCTGGTCGATTCCCTTCAGCATCTGCTGCTTGGTCTGCTCCTCGAGCTGCCTCTGAACGTCGGCCGCAGCCGCTGCCCCCCTGTCGAGGGCGCCTTGGGGCAGGAGGGAGCGCAGGATATCGGCCCCGCTGGCGATCAGTGGCCGCGAGCGGGCCTCCTTGATGACGGTCGGCTGGTCCGCCTCATTGGGGACCGCCCAGGTGAAGAGGAGATAGGCGAAGCAGATCAGCACGGCCCCGCGCAGCAGGCCGAAGAGCAGGCCGAGCGAGCGGTCCAGGGCGCCGAAAGTGCTGCCCCGGACATTGCGGGCGATCGCATGGCTGATGGCGGCACAGACGATCAGGGTGACCAGGAAGATCGCCGTGGCGGTCACCATATCGGCCAATATGGTGATGGAGATATATTTGCGGGCGATGTCCTTGGCATAGGGAAAGCCCCAGAGTGCCGCGAGTGCCGCGGCGACCCAGGCGCCGATGGAGAGGACCTCGCGCACCAGCCCCCGGCCGAAGGCCAGGAGGGCGGAGATCAGCATCACGCCGATGACGGCGAGATCGACGAAATTGGCGGAAAGGCCGCTCAATGGGTCTCTTTGCCGCCGAATCGCTCGACGAGTTCCGAGAGATGGGCGATGGGCGCCAGGCGCAGCCCGGTCGCGGGATTCTTGCGGCGCCCGCCCAGGGGCGGGATCAAAGCATCGGTAAAGCCCAACTTTTCCGCTTCCTTAAGGCGCTGGTCGATCTGGCCGACGGGCCGGACCTCTCCACCCAGGCCGATCTCGCCGAAAACAACCGTGCCGGCGGGCGTCGGACGGGCAAGCCGCGAGGAGATCAGGGCCGCCGCCACCGCAAGGTCTGCCGCCGGCTCGCCGACTCGCAGTCCGCCAGCGACGTTCAGATATACATCGTATCCGCCGAGGGCAAGGCCGCAGCGGGTCTCCAGCACGGCGAGCACCATAGCCAGCCGGCCGGTGTCCCAGCCGACAACCGCGCGGCGCGGCGTGCCGGGCAGAGAGGGGGAGAGGAGGGCCTGGATCTCGACCAGCAGAGGCCGGCTACCCTCCATGCCGGCGAAGACGGTGGCGCCGCTGACCTCGCTATGGCGCTCGGCGAGGAAGAGGGCCGAAGGGTTGGGAACCTCCATCAGCCCGGCATCGGTCATCTCGAAGACGCCGATCTCATTGGCGGGTCCGAAGCGGTTCTTGACGGCTCGCAGGATGCGGAACTGATGGCCCCGCTCGCCTTCGAAATAGAGCACCGTATCGACCATATGCTCCAGCACCCGGGGGCCGGCGATCATCCCCTCCTTGGTCACATGGCCGACCAGGAGCAGGCTGAAGCCCCGGCGCTTGGCGAGTCGGATAAGCTCCGCGGCCGAGGCCCGGACCTGGGCCACGGTTCCCGGCGCCGAATCGAGATTGTCGACATACATGGTCTGGATGGAATCGATGATGGCGAGCTCGGGCGGCTGACCGGCGTCCAGGGTCGCGGCGATGTCGCGCACGGAGGTGGCGGCCGCCAGCAGGACCGGCGCCTGGCCCAGTCCCAGCCGCCGGGCGCGCAGCCGCACCTGCTCGATGGCCTCCTCGCCGGAGATGTAGATCGTCCCGGCGGCGCCGGCGAAACGCCCGAGGGCGGCGGCGACCTGGAGCACCAGGGTCGATTTGCCGATGCCAGGATCGCCGCCGATCAGGAGCGCCGAGCCCTTGACCAGCCCGCCCCCCACCACCCGGTCGAACTCGGCGATCCCGCTTTGGCGGCGCTCGGCCGGTGCGCTCTCGCCTTCCAGGGGCTGAAGATCGATCTTGCGGCCGCGTCCGGCCGAGAGGCCCTTGGGCGCGCTCTCCGCCACCGCCTCCTCGACGATGGTGTTCCATTCCCCGCAGGCATCGCAGCGCCCGCTCCAGCGCGGATGGCTGGCGCCGCAAGACTGGCAGACATAGCGGGCCGCGGCTTTCGCCAACTACAGCGACCTGACCGGCATGGCGATCGGCCCCTCGGCCCGACCGTGGATGAACTGGTCGACAAAGGGATTGCCGGAGCGGTCGATCTCCGCGGCCGGACCGCTCCAGACGATGCGCCCCTCATGGATCATGGCGATGCGGTCGGCGATGTGGCGGGCGCTCACCATGTCATGGGTGATGGAGACGGCCGTGGCCCCCAGATCTCGCACGCATTTGACGATCAGCTTGTTGATGACATCGCTCATGATGGGGTCGAGGCCGGTGGTCGGCTCATCGAAGAAGATGACCGCCGGCTCCTTGGCGATGGCGCGGGCAAGCGCCACGCGCTTCTGCATGCCGCCCGAGAGCTCGGCCGGATAGAGCTCCCCCACCGGCGCCTCCAGCCCCACGGCCGCCAGCTTGTTGAGGGCGATCTCCTTGGCCTGGTGGCGGGGCATGCGCTCCCCCTGGATCAACCCGAAGGCGACGTTCTCCCAGACCGGCAATGAATCGAACAGAGCCGAGCCCTGGAACAGCATGCCGAAGGGGCGGCGCATCTTCTCCCGATCGCGGCCGGTGAGGCCGACGGTTTCCTCGCCGTCCACCAGGATGCTGCCCGCCTCGGGACGCAGCAGCCCCAGGATGCATTTGATGAGCACCGATTTGCCCGAGCCCGAGCCGCCGATCACGACGACCGATTCACCGGTGCCGATGCTGAGATCCACCCCGCGCAGGACCTTCTTCGCGCCGAAGGATTTGTGGAGCCCGGCAACCGAGATCTTCGCCGTGTTCGTCATCGGGAGAAGAAGACCTCGGTAAGGAAATAGTTCAGGACCAGGATCATGATCGAAGCCGAAACGACAGCATTGGTGGTCGCAGCTCCCACCCCCTGGGCGCCGCCCCGGGAGTTATAACCCTGGTAGCAGCCCATCAACGCGATGATGAAGCCGAAGACGGCGGCCTTCACCAGGCCGGAGACCACATCCAGGTCGGTCACGAAGTCGATAGTGTTGCGGAGATAAACGGCCGAATTGAAGCCCAGCTTGTAGACGGCGATCACATAGCCGCCGAAGACGCCGATGATATCGGCGACCGCCACCAGGAAAGGCAGGCTGATGAGGCCGGCGATCAGCCGCGGCACCACCAGATATTTGATCGGGTTGGTCGACAGCGTGCTGAGGGCGTCGATCTGCTCGGTCACCCGCATGGTGCCGATCTCCGCTGCCATGGCCGCGCCGATCCGGCCCGCGACCATGAGGCCGGCGAGGACGGGGCCCAGCTCGCGGGTCAGCGAGATGACGACCACATTGGGAATAGCGGATTCGGCATTGAAGCGGGAGAAGCCGGTATAGCTCTGCAGCACCAGCACCATGCCGGTGAAGATGGCGGTCAGCCCAACCACCGGCAGGGAGTAATAGCCGACATCGATCATCTGCCGGATGACCAGGCGGACATAAAAGGGCCGGCGGAAGGCGAGCGCGATGGCCTCCAGGGCGAAGAGGGCAATGCGGCCGATCTGCTCCAGGCCGTTGAGGACGGCGGCGCCGATGGGCTGCAGGACATTGGTCATGATGCGCTCTTTAGCCTCGCGTAGGGCCGCGGGGTCATGATGCGCTCTTTTGCTTCGCGTTCGGCCGCGGGGTCATGATGCGATCTCTTGCTTGGAGTTCGGCCCCGGCTCGATATAGACCCGGCGATAGCGCCGGCTGAGCGCCGTCAGCAACTCATAGCCGATGCTGCCGGCCTCCTGGGCCAATTCGTCGATGGGGTGATGGGGGCCGATGAGCTCGACCCAGGCCCCGGGCAAGGCCAGCCCCGGCGGGATCGCGCTGACATCCAGGGTGATCAGGTCCATCGACACTCGCCCTACCACCGGGATGCGGTGGCCGCCGAGGACCCCATGCCCCCGGTTGCCGAGGGCCCTGAAGAAGCCGTCGGCATAACCCAGGCCAACGACGGCGATCCGCCCCGGCTCGCCGACTGGATGCGTCGCACCATAGCCAACGGTCATACCCCTGTCAACGCGACGGACCTGGATGATTTTTCCTTCAAGTCGAAGGGCTTGGCGCATGGGATTGGGGCGGTCTGCGAGCGGCGCCAGGCCATAGATCGAGGCCCCCGGCCGGACCAGGGAGAAGTGGAATTCCGGCCCCAGAAACACGCCGGAGGAGGCGGCGAGGCTCGCGGGCCGGCCGGCAAGATCGAGGGCTGCGATCGTCGCCCGGAAGGCCTCCAGCTGGCGCCGGTTGAGGGGATGATCGGGATCATCGCCGCAGGCGAGATGGCTCAGCACCAGCGCGATCTCGATCCCGCGGAGCCGGCTTCGGTCCGCCGTCAGCTCTGCCAGCTCGTCGGGGGGAAGCCCCAGGCGATTGATGCCGGTGTCGATATGGAGGGCCGCGGGCGATCCTTCGCCCGATTCCTTCCAGCCGGCGATCTGGGCCAGGCTGCAGAGACAGGGGCGCAGGCGATGACGGACCATAGCCGCCGCACCCCGGGGCGCAACGCCGTTCAGCACGTAGATATCGGGCGCCGGCAGGAGTGAGCGGAGGGCTACTCCCTCTTCGGCCGTGGCGACGAAGAAGGTCCTGACCCCGGCCGCCGCCAGGACCGGCGCCACCCGTGCCATGCCGAGGCCATAGGCATCCGCCTTCACCGCGGCCGCCGCCTCCGCTGGCCGGGCGGTGTCGGCGAGCAGCCGCCAGTTGTCGACGATGGCGCCGAGATCGATGGTGAGGATGGGACGGTCGTCCTCCCCGGAGAGATCGTCGCCTTGTGGCGACATACCCCCCACCCTAACCCGCCCCCACAAGGGGGGCGGGGACTAGAGGGAGCGCTTCTCCACTTCCCCCGCCCCCTTGATGGGGGCGGGCCGGGGTTGGGGTGGGCCGAGGGCGCAAAGTTGGAGACACTGTGCGGGCCGTCAGCGGCCGCCCAGGCTGTCGTCGCGGACGAGATTGCTGAACTTGGTGACCATGCCGTCGAAGAACAGCTCGACCACGCCGATAGGCCCGTGGCGCTGCTTGGCGATATGCACCTCGGCGACATTGTGGATGCGCTCACCGCGCTCGAGCCAGCGGGCGTGGCGCTCGGCGAATTTCTCGTTGCTCTCGTCCTCGCGCTGCTTGGGTTCGCCGCGCTCGTGATAATACTCCTCGCGGAAGATGAACATCACCACATCGGCATCCTGTTCGATCGAACCGGACTCCCGCAGATCGGCGAGCTGGGGGCGCTTGTCCTCGCGCTGCTCGACGGCGCGGGAGAGCTGGGAGAGCGCCAGCACCGGCACGTCGAGCTCCTTGGCGATGGCCTTCAAGCCCCGGGTGATCTCCGAGACTTCCTGCACCCGGTTCTCGCTGCGCATGCCCGCCGGGCTGCGCATGAGCTGGATATAGTCGACGACGATGAGCTGCAGGCCATGGCGGCGCTTCAGGCGCCGGGCCCGGGTGCGCATCGCCGGCACGGTGAGGCCGGGCGTGTCGTCGATGAAGAGGTGCAGGGTCTGCAGCTCCTGCGCCGCGGCGACCAGCCGCGAGAAATCATCGTCCCGGCTGATCTCGCCGCGCCGGATGCGGTCGGAGGAGATCTCGGTCCGCTCGGCCAGGATGCGCATGGCGAGCTGCTCGGCCGACATTTCCAGGGAGAAGAAGGCGACTTTGGCGCCATTGGCCACCTTGATCCCGCCCAGCGCGTCGCGGACCTCCTCATAGGCCTGGGCCGAGTTATAGGCGATGTTGGTCGCCAGCGAGGTCTTGCCCATAGAGGGCCGGGCGGCCAGGATCACCAGATCGGACGGCTGCAGCCCGCCCAGCTTCTTGTCGAGATCGGCAAGCCCGGTGGTGACGCCGGTGACATGGCCTTCGCGCAGCACCGCGGCCTCGGCCATCTTGATGGCCCCGGTCAGCGCCGCGGTCAGCGGCTCCAGCCCGCCTTCGGTATCCCCCGTCTCGGCCAGGTTGTAGAGATGCTGCTCGGCCGTCTCGATCTGCTGGACGGCCGAGAGATCGAGATCATGGGTATGGGCGGTATTGACCATCTCCTCGCCGAGATCGATCAGCTCGCGGCGCAGGTACAGGTCGTGGATCGCGTGGCCGTAGTCCTCGGCATTGATGACGGTGACGACGGAGGCGGCAAGCCGCGCCAGATATTGCGCGCCGCCGAGCTCGATGAGCGCCGGATCCTGGTCGAATAGATTCTTCAGAGTCAGGACATTGGCGATCTGACCTCGCTCGATCAGTTTGCCGGCGGCCTCGTAGATGCGCCCGTGCAGCGCATCGGCGAAATGATCGGGGCGCAGGAACTCGTTGACCTTGTCGAAGACGAGGTTGTTGGCGAGGATAGCGCCAAGCAGCGCCATCTCCGCCTCGTAGTTGTGCGGGGGAACGCGCGGAGGGACCTCGCCCGGCTGGCGTAAGGTCCTGACGTTGCGACTGCCTGTCGTCACTGCTTCCATCACCGCACCCTAGGGAATGTCACGGCACAAAGATCGGACATTCACCTGTGACTTAGGTGGATAACGTTAGTCGATTCGCCGGGAGAGATGAAGCGAGCGTGGCGCCGCCTCAGGCGGCGATGACACGTCCGGCGTGGTTGCGCTCGAAATCGGTGATGTAGTCCCGGGTCAGCGGCACCGCGTCCTGGCGCTTGGCGATCTGCATCTGGAAGACCATCTGGCCCATGTAGCGGAAGGCGACCTCGCAACCCGCGAGATAGAACTCCCACATCCGGCCGAAGCGCTCGTCGTAGAGCGCCTCGATCTTGGCGCGGTTGGCGAGGAAGCGCCGGCGCCACTCGCGCAAGGTCGAGGCGTAGTGCAGCCGCAAGATCTCGATGTCGGTGACCCAGAGCCCCACATCCTCGACCGCCCGCAGCACCTCCGAGAGCGCCGGGGTATAGCCGCCGGGGAAGATGTATTTGCGCAGCCACGGATTGGTGCTGCCCGGCGGCTCCATGCGGCCGATGGAATGCAGCAACATGACCCCGTCCTCGGCGAGCAGTTCCTTCGCCTTGCGGAAGAATTCGCGATAGTGGGTGGCGCCCACATGCTCGAACATGCCGACGGAGACGATGCGGTCGAAGGGACCGGTCTGGAGGCGATAGTCGCGAAGGAAGAAGCGGACGCGATCGCTGAGGCCCGCCGCCGCCGCCCGCTCCTGGGAGAGCTTGTGCTGCTCGGTGGAGAGGGTGACGCCGGTGACATCGACGCCGACAAGCCGGGCGAGATAAAGGCCGAGACCGCCCCAGCCGCTGCCGATGTCGAGGATCTTCTGGCCGGGCTCGAGCAGGAGCTTCGCCGCCAGATGCAGCTTCTTGTTCGCCTGCGCCGTTTCCAGATTGTCGTTGTCGCTGGTGAAATAGGCGCAGCTGTACTGCCGGTCCTTGTCGAGGAAGAGATCGTAGAGGGTGCCGGAGAGATCGTAGTGATGGGCGACGTTGCGCTGCGCCCGGCCGATCGGGTTGTAGGTATGGATCAGACGGGCGAGCCGTCCCAGCTGCCCGCGCCAGGCCTGGCTCGGATGAGCCTCCAGATAGATCAGGTTCTGTGCCACCAGATCGAGCACTTCATAGAGGTCGCCGCCCTCCCAGGTCAGCGTCCCATCCATGATGGCTTCACCGAAGTAGAGCTTCGGATTGGTCATGAGCTTCCAGTGCAGGGCGCGGTCGTGAATGCGCAGCGTGACGGCCGGGCCCGGCAGCTCCCCCTGGAACACATGCGTCCGGCCGTTGCCGTCGATCAGCGTCAAACGGCCGGTTTTGATGGTCTTCTCCAGAATCCGAGCGAACAGCATCCTCTTCGACCCCCGTCAAATTGGAGCAAGTCTAAACCGGTTGTTGCCCGCGGGCCAAGTTGCGGCTGCCGCAGGGCTGCCCGGCATTTTTGCAACCCAGGGTCGTTTCGTCCTGATTGCCGGCTGGTCGCCCCCGTTGGGCCTCGCTCCCCCGTCGTGGTTGGCGAAGGTCAACCATGCCGGGAGAGAGAACGGGGACTAC
>DATHQQ010000240.1:0-5205 GCA_035482595.1 Verrucomicrobiia bacterium | reverse complement strand
GGCAGCAGGGGATAATCCTTCTTGTCGAACCAGGGCGCCTCGCCGAAGGCCGGCGTGGCCCTGAGCCGCCCGTCCGCGCCGTAGACCCAGCCGTGGTATTTGCAGCGCAGCACCTCGCAATGGCCGATTCCGTCATCCATGAAATGCCCGGCGCGGTGGCGGCAGAGATTGTGGAAGCCGCGCAAGGCCCCCTCGCGGTCGCGGATGACGAAGACGCGCCAGCCCGTGATCTCGGCGGCGATGTAATCGCCCGGGTTCGCCAGCTGCGAGACCGGCCCCAGGAATTGCCACTCGCGCGCAAAGACCTGGCGCCGCTCGCGCTCGAAGATCTCCGGCCCGTGATACCAGCCGGCGGGGATGGTGAACTGAGGCTGTGCCTTGATGGGATAGTTCATGGGCGAATACTCCGATGCGCGAGCGGCTTTGCCAAGGGCGTTCGGCATGCTTCGGGTTCAATTCCCCAAAGCGGCGATCCGGGCTTCCAACTGCTGGCGCTGCGAACTGCCCTCGGGCAGCACCGGCAGGAGCTTCTGCCAGAAGCTCTTGGCGGCGGCTTTGTCGCCATGGGCCTCGGCGATGAGGCCGGCGCAATAGAGACCCAGGGGATTGTCCGGGGCAAGCTGGCGGAGGCGCGCGACCGTGGCCTCGAAATCGGCCGGCGGGGCGCCGCGCTCGGCCCTCACGGCCCCGGCGGCGGCATAGGCGATCTGGGCATCGAGCCGGTCGGGGGCGCGGGTCGCGGCCTCGTGCCAGGCGGTGAAGGCCTCATCGGCGCGGCCGAGCTTGTCATAGGCGTTGGCCAGGCGCAGCCAGCCGTCGATATCCTCGGGATGCGCCTTCTGGCGGTCGGCCAGCCCCTTCACCATGCTGTCGATGAAGGCGGCGCGCTGCTCCGGCGTCATGGCCGCGGCCTTGGCCATATCCTCGGCACTGGGGCCGGGAGCGGGTGCGTCGGGAGCCGCCGCGGTCGGCGCGGTGGCCGGAGGCGCGGGCTTGCGGCCGGGAAGCTTCGCCGGATCGCGCCCGAGCTTCTTGGCGGTCTCCTCGATCTGGGCCGCTACCATGGGGCGCCAGGGCGCATCGGCGGGGGAGTCCGACTCCAGCGCCACCCATTGGGAAAGCGCGGCATCGAGATGGCCGGCCTGGGATTCGCCCAAGGCCAGGTAGAATCTTGCGCGGGCATCCTTGGGATCGATCGCCAGCGCGGCCTCGAAGGCCGCCTTGGCGGCCGGCGTCACCTGGCCCTCGGCTGCGGCGGTCAGGGACTCGCCCTGGAGCGAGGCAAGGATGGCCGGGACCGGTTGATGTGCGGCCTGGAGCAGGGCAATGGATTTGCCATAGGCCGCGGCGGCCTCGGCATAGCGGCCGAGCCGGCCTTCCGACCCCGCCAGCATGGCCCAGCCCTTCGGATCCTCCGGATGGGCCTTCATCTGGGCTTCGAGCTGTGCCGTCGCCGCCGCCATCTGCTGATTCTCTGCAGGTGCAGATGTGCGATCGGCGAAGGGCAAAGCGGGAAGATCGGGCGAGCCGATGTCGAGGTAGATCGCCACCGCCGCCGCCGGCAGGAGCAGGAGGAGCAAGCCAGCGCCGAGAGCTGCCCGCGCCGTGCCGCGGATCCGGCCGCCTTTTTCGGCGACGCCCTTCACGCCGGCGGCCGCCAGTAGCCGGCGCTCGATCTCGAGCCGCGCCGAGGCGGCCTCGGTCTCCGGCAGCAGGCCGCGCGCCACCTCGCGCTCGAGCTCAGCCAGCTGATCGCGATAGACGGCGAGATCGGGATGGTCCATTCCCGCCGCCGCGCGGCGGCTGAGCAAGGGCAGGGCCAAGAGCGCGACCACGCCCAGGCAGAGCAGCCCCGCCAGAACCCAGAGAAGCATCATCCGTGGCCGGGCTCCCGGCCGCCCGCCGGCGCCTCGGCGTTCTCCGCCATCAGCTCGTCGAGGCGGCTCCGCTCGGCCTCGCTCAGAGGCTCGGGCGCGCTGTCCTGCCGGCGCCGCAGCAAGGCGTAGATGCCGCCGGCTCCGAGCAGCAGCAGCAGTGCGGGCCCGCACCAGAGCAGCAGGGTCTTCGCTTTGAAGGGCGGATCGAGGAGAACGAAATCGCCGTAGCGGGCAACCAGATAGGCCTTCACCTGATCGTCGCTGTCGCCGGCCGTGAGCCGCTCGCGCACGATCACGCGCAGATCATGGGCGAGATCGGCGTTGGATTCGTCGATCGACTGGTTCTGGCAGACGAGGCAGCGCAGCTCCCGGCTGATGGACCGCGCCCGGGCCTCCAGCACCGGATCCTTCAGCATCTCCGAGGGCTCGACGGCGAAGGCGGCGGTCGCCAGAACGAGCAGCAGCAGGAGCGTCAGTAGGACGAAGGACACGAGTCGCCGTCCCCGCCGTGCCCTCGTCCGGAGGCTCACCACCCGCCCTCCATGGCCGGGCCAAGCGCCAGAGCTGTCCGGCGGCCGCGGCGAGCCTTCCTCTCTCTACCGTCATGGTCGGCGAAGGCCGACCATCCACGAGTTTGCCTGCCCTTGATCCGATATCCGCCTGGGTTGTCGATCAACGCCTGATCTGATCGAGAATAGCGGGTCGTTGCGACGGCAAGTAATTTGACACGGAGGACACGGAGTTGGCGGAGGAGATGCACGGAGAAGTGGGAGCGCAGCGTCAGCAGCTTTTCTCCTCCGTGATCTCTGGATTTCCTCCGCGTCCTCCGTGATCCATTTTGTTGCTTTGCAGCCACAAAGCTTGTGGCCGATCGGGAAGGGCCCAGCCCTTGGCCGGCAAACTCGTGGATGGTCGGCCTTCGCCGACCATGACGGTTGGGGGAAGTAGGCCTCATCCCGCAAGCCTCACTTCGACAATTCCGCGATCAGCGGCTTCAGTTTTTTCTGGATGTCGTCCTCGGTGAAGGGCCCGACCTGGCGGTAGCGAATGTTCCCGTTCTGGTCGATGAGATAGCTCTCCGGCACGCCATAGACGCCGAAATCGATGCCGGTGCGCCCGCTCTGATCGGCCACTGTGAGCGCGAAGGGATTGCCGAGGTCGATGAGAAAATTGCTGGCGTCGTCGGGCTTGTTCTTCCAGGCGATGCCGTCAAGCTCGATGCGCTTGTCCTTGGCCAGATCGAGCAGCAGCGGATGCTCGGCCCGGCAGGGGACGCACCAGGAGGCGAAGAAATTGATCAGCCGGAGATGGCCCCTGAGGTCGGTGCTCTTCAGGCTCGGCGCGCCGGCGGTGAGCGGCGGCAGGTCGAAGGCCGGCACTGGCTTGCCGATCATGACCGAGGGCACCAGGGTCGGATCGCGATCCGGCCTCAGCGCGACGTAGGCAATGGCCGCGATGGCCAGGAAGGCCAGGACCGGCAGGAGATAGAGGAGGCGGCGGCGGATCATTCGGCCGGCACCGTCTTGGCGCGGGCGGCCGCCCGCTGCGGCGCGCCCACCCGGTAACGCCGATCGCTGAGCGACACCACGCCGCCGGCCGCCATGATGAGACAGCCGATCCAGATCAGCGGCACCAGCGGCTCGTAATAGAACCGCACCGCCCAGCCGCCCTTGCCGTCCGGCTCGCCGATCACCCCATAGAGATCGGCCAGGCCCAGCATGCGGATCGCCGCCTGGGTCGTGGTCGTCTCGGCCACGGGATAGGCGCGCTTCTCGGGATAGAGCACCGCCACCGGCTTGCCCCCCTCGGCGTTCCCAAGGACGCTCACCGTGAATTGGGCCCGGGTCGCCTCGTAATTGGGGCCGGGAACCGGGAAGACCTGGTCCAGGCGATAGCTGTAGCCGGCGATCGCCGCGCTCTCGCCGGGCCGCAGCACGCGGATATCCTCCTGCTTCCAGGCGGCACTCCCCGTCATGCCGAGGATGGCGAGCGCGATCCCGCCATGGGCCAGGGTCATGCCCCAGGCGGCCCGCGGCAGGCGCCGGAGGCGCCCGATCCCGCCGGGCGCCAGCGCCCGGCTGCGGCCGATGAGCTCGGTGAGGGCGCCGGTGAAGAGCCAGCCCGCGAGCGCGACCCCCAGCAGGGCCAACGCCGGCCCGCCATGGATCCACCAGGCGATGAGGGCCGCGATGATCGCGATCGCTAAGGCGAATTTCAGCCGCCCCAGCGCGCCGGGAAGATCGCCCCGCTTCCAGCTCAGCAGCGGGCCGATGGCGGTGAGCGCGATCAGCGGCAGGATGATGGGCATGAAGGTGGCGTTGTAATAGGGCGGCCCGACCGAGACCGTGCCCTGGCCGAGCGTGTCGAGGATCAGGGGATAGATGGTGCCGAGCAGCACCGTCGCCGCGGCGGTCGCCAGCAGCAGATTGTTGATCAGCAGCGCCCCCTCGCGGCTCACGGGGGCGAAGAGCCCGCCGCCCTTGAGGGAGGGTGCGCGCCAGGCGAAGAGCAGCAGCCCGCCGCCGATATAGACGATGAGCAGCGCCAGGATGAACAGCCCGCGGGCGGGATCATTGGCGAAGGCATGGACGGAGGTGATGACGCCCGAGCGCACCAGGAAGGTACCGATGAGGCTGAAGCCGAAGGCGAGGATGGCGAGCAGGATGGTCCAGCCCTTCAGGGCGTCGCGCTTCTCCACCACGATCGCCGAATGCAGCAAAGCGGTGGCGATGAGCCAGGGCATGAAGGAGGCGTTCTCCGTCGGGTCCCAGAACCACCAGCCGCCCCAGCCCAAGGTGTAGTAGGCCCACCAGCTGCCGCCCGCGATGCCCGCGGTGAGGCAGGTCCAGGCGGCCAGGGTCCAGGGCCGGACCCAGCGCGCCCAGGCGGCATCGACCCGGCCCTCGATCAGCGCGGCGATGGCGAAGGAGAAGGCCATGGAGAGCCCGACATAGCCCAGATAGAGCATGGGCGGATGGAAGGCGAGGCCGGGGTCCTGGAGAATCGGGTTCAGCTCGGCGCCGTCGGCGGGGGCGGGAAAGACCCGGGTGAAGGGGTTGGAGGCGAAGAGGGTGAAGGCGAGGAAGCCGAGTGCGATCGCGGCCTGCACCGCCAGCACCCGGGCCCTGAGGCGCGCCGGCAGATTGCCCCCGAAGACCGCGACGGCCGCGCCATAGACCGAAAGGATCGAGATCCAGAGCAGCAGCGAGCCCTCGTGATTGCCCCAGGTCGCGGCGATCCGATAGATCAGCGGCTGCTGGGAATGGGAGTGCTCATAGACCAGGGCAACGGAGAAATCGGAGCGCACAAAACAGATCACGAGCGCCAG
>DATHQQ010000239.1:0-2172 GCA_035482595.1 Verrucomicrobiia bacterium | reverse complement strand
GAGCCGGTCGGCCACTGCCAGGGGCTCGCCGATGACGCTGGCCACCGGCATGCGCGGATCGAGCGAGCTCTGGGGATCCTGGAAGACCACCTGAAAGCGCCGGCGGAGGGTCGCCAGCGCCTCGCCCGAGGCGGCCCAGATATCGGCGCCGTCGAACAGCACCTGCCCCGCTGTCGGCCGCTGCAGGCGCATGACGGCCTGGCCCAGGGTGGTCTTGCCGCAGCCGGATTCCCCGACGACGCCCAGGGTCTCGCCGCGCCGGATCTCGAGATCGACGCCGTTCAGCGCGTGGACATGGGCCTGGGGCCGGCCCAGCCAATTCACCTCGGCGGGAAAGCGCATCTCCAGCCCACGGAGCTGCAGCAGCGGCTGGGCGCTTGTCTCTGCGGTCGGGGTTGCGATCTCGGCGGCCGGCGCCGCCGCGGTTGCTCGCACCGAGGCCGGCTCGGCGACCAGCCAACAGGCGGCGCGCTGGGTCGGATCCTCCTTGCCGGGAAAGAGCGGCGGCAGGCGGGTGCAGGGCTCATAGGCGAAGCGGCAGCGCGGGCGGAAGGCGCAGCCGGCCAGCGCATGGGCGGGGCTCGCCGCCGTGCCGGGAATGGCCGCCAGCGGCTGCTTCGGCACTGCGCCCTCGGGCAGCGAGCGCAGCAGCGCGCTGGTATAGGGGTGGAGCGGATGGCGCAGGACCGCTGATGTGGCGCCCTGCTCGACGATGCGGCCGGCATACATGACATAGACGCGGTTGCAGAGCTGGGCGACCACGGCGAGGTCATGGGTGATGAACAGCACCGAGGTGCCGCGCTCCCGCGCGCGCTCGCGCAGCAACTCCAGCACCTGGGCCTGCACCGTGACGTCGAGGGCCGTGGTCGGCTCATCGGCGATGAGCAGCTTGGGATTGCAGGCAAAGGCCATGGCGATCAGCACGCGCTGGCGCATGCCGCCGCTGAGCTCGAAGGGAAAGCTGCGCATGACCCGCGCCGCGTCCTGCACCTGCATCTCGGTCAGCAGCTGCGCCGCGCGACTGGCGGCCTCCGCGGCGCTCACCGCCTCGTGCTGGCGGATCACCTGGATGATCTGCTTGCCGATGCGGATCGTGGGGTTCAACGCATTCATCGGCTCCTGGAAGATCATGGAGGCGAGCCGACCGCGCATGTCGCGCAGCTCCGCCTGGCTCGCTCCCAGCACGTCGCGGCCCAGCAGCAGGATCTGGCCCTGGCTGACCCGCATGGCGCCCTCGGGCAGCAGGCGGATGAGGGACATGGCGGTGACGGATTTGCCGGAGCCGGATTCACCCACCAGCCCGACGATCTCGCCCGGCGCCACCTCGATGCTGACGCCGGCGAGCGCCGGTATCACGCCGCGATAGGTCGGGAATTCCAGCGCCAGGTCCTTGATCGCGATGACAGCTTGAGTGGTCATTTGCCGCGCAGCCTCGGATCGAAGATGTCGCGCAGTCCGTCACCCAGGAGGTTGAACCCCACCGCCGTCACCAGAATGGCAAGGCCGGGGAAGGTCGGGTACCACCATTGATCCAGCAGGAAATCTCGCCCGCTCGCCACCATGGCGCCCCATTCGGCCGTCGGCTCCTGGGCGCCGAGGCCGATGAAGCTGAGGGCCGAGGCGGTCAGGATGGCGACGCCGATGTCCAGCGTGCTCTGGACGATGATGGGCGCCATGGCATTGGGGATGATATGGCGGATGACGATATGGATCCGCGAGGCGCCGAAGGTTTCCGCCGCCTTGACATAGGGCCGCTCGCGCAGCGACAGCGCCTGGCCGCGGGCAAGCCGCACATAGAAGGGAATCCGCACCACGGCGATGGCGAGCATGGCATTGGTGAGATCGGGGCCGAGGGCGGCCGCCAGCGCCATGGCCATGACGAAAGCGGGGAAGGAGAGCAGCACATCCATGACCCGCATGATCGCCGTGTCGATGCCGCCGCCGGCGAGGCCTGAGAAGGCCCCGATGGCCGTGCCGGAGAGCATGGAGATGGCCACGATCCCGAAGCCCACGGTGACCGAGGTGCGGGAGCCCCAGATGATGCGCGAGAGGATGTCGCGCCCCACCTGATCCGTGCCGAACCAATGCGCCGCGCTGGGTGGCGCCAGGCGGTGCAGCAGATCGAGCTTGTTCGGGTCATAGGGGGAGATCCAGGGCGCCAGCGCCATCATC
>DATHQQ010000238.1:0-5147 GCA_035482595.1 Verrucomicrobiia bacterium | reverse complement strand
GCGCTTGTCGCGCTCGGCCTTCATCTGACGGCCCATGGATTCGATCAGATCCTTGGGCGGGGCGATATCCTTGATCTCGATGCGCGTCACCTTGATACCCCAGGGCGAGGTGGCGTCGTCGACGACCTTCAGCAGCTGATGATTGATCTTGTCGCGCTGGGAGAGCAGCTCGTCGAGATCCATGGAGCCCATGACCGTGCGCACATTGGTCATGGTCAGATTGCCGATGGCGTTGTTGAGGTTCGTGATCTCATAGGCGGCCTTGGCCGCGTCGAGCACCTGGTAGAAGACCACGCCGTCGACGGTGACCTGGGCGTTGTCCTTGGTGATCACCTCCTGCTGCGGCACCTCGAGCACCTGCTCCATCATGTTGAGCTTGGCGCCGACGCGGTCGATGAAGGGCACGATCAGATTGAGGCCGGGCCGCATGGTGTGGGTATAGCGCCCGAAGCGCTCGACGGTGTATTCCATGCCTTGCGCCACGGAGCGCACGCTCATGGCGATGGCCAGTATGGCGACGACCACCACCGCGATCGCGAAAATTCCGGCTACGTCCATGATCCCCCCGATGGAGCCAGTGTTTTCCGGGCCCCGCTATGCCTGCCTTCGAGCTGGTCAGCCCCTCTTATATGGTCACGCTTCGCATTATTTCATCCCTGCCGGTTTTACTCGCCGGAAGCATTGGCGGCGGGCGGCAGCACCGGCGCCAGCTCCACGTCGGCCTCGCCCAGCTCGACGGCGCGGATCCTCTCCCCATGGCGAACGATGCCCTCGGTCGAGATGCGGATCTTTTCGACATCGGTGCGCGCCTGCTCGAAATGGGTCCCAAGCTTGCCGACGCGCTCGTTCAGCCGCACGACATCCTCGAGCATGCGGTCGACCTCGATCTTGATCTGGCCCGCTTCCTTGCGCATCTCGACATCGCGCAGCACGGCGCGCACGGTGTTGAGCAGCGCCATCATGGTCGTCGGCGAGACGATCCAGACCCGGGCGCGGTAGCTCTCCTCCACCACATTGGGAAAATTGGCATAGAGCTCGGCATAGACGGCCTCGCTGGGCAGGAACAGGAGAGCGGATTCCGCCGTCTCGCCGGCGACGATGTATTTCTCGCGAATATCCTTCACATGCTTGCGCAGCGCCTGGTCGAAGGCCCGCCCGGCGACGATACGCTCGGTATCGGTGGTGGCGGATCGCAGCGCCCGATAGCTCTCCAGGGGAAATTTGGCGTCGATGGCGATGGGGCCTGGCGGATGGGGCAGCTTCAGCAGGCAGTCCGCCTTGCCATTGCCGACCTTGGCCTGGAACTCATAGCTCTCGGGTGCCAGCAGGTCGCGCACGAGATCGTTCAGCTGGACCTCGCCGAAGGCCCCGCGCGCCTGCTTGTTGGAGAGGATGTTCTGCAGCCCCACCACCTGGCCCGAGAGCTCCATGATATTGGCCTGGGCCCGGTCGATGACGGCCAGCCGCGCGGCGAGCTGGGTCAGCGACTGGCCGGCCTTCTCCGAAGATTCCTGCAGCTTGTCGCCCACCCGCTTGTTGAGGTCGCTGAGCCGGTCTTCCACCGTCTTGGCGAGGTTGCGCTCCTGGGACTGGAGCCTTGCGTCGAGGGCGGCCTGCTGGGCCGCATGGCTCTGGGCCAGCTGATCCAGGCGCCCGGCGATCTGGGCCAGGGCCGCCCCCTCCCCGCCCCGGCGGCGGAGGAGCAGCAGGATCACCAGGACGGCGGCGGCGCCCAGAAGCAGGGCAAGCAACAGTGGAATCGAGTCCATCGGGGGCATCCTATTGACGGCGCCGAATCCAAGCCATAGGTAATCCCCGAATGGCCAAGCTCGACATCATCATCGCGCCCGATCCGCGCCTGAAGCTGAAATGCAAGCCCGTCGCCAAGGTCGACGCCAAGGTGGCGCGGCTCATGGACGACATGCTGGAGACCATGTATGCCGCTCCGGGAATCGGGCTCGCCGCCCCCCAGGTCGGCGTGACCCAGCGCATCATCGTGCTCGATGTGGCCCGGGAGGACGAGAAGCCGGCCCCCCTCAGGATGGCCAATCCGGAGCTGGTCTGGGTCTCGGACGAGGATGTCACCTATAACGAGGGCTGCCTGTCCCTGCCCGAGCATTATGCCGATGTCGTCCGGCCCAAGGCCATCCGGGTGCGCTATCTCGACCATCAGAACGAGATCCGCGAGCTGCAGGCCGAGGGGCTGCTGGCGACCTGCATCCAGCATGAGATGGATCACCTCGACGGCGTGCTCTTCGTCGACCATATCACCGCGC
The DNA here is from genome assembly GCA_035482595.1 of Verrucomicrobiia bacterium. Classification (GTDB taxonomy): domain Bacteria; phylum Pseudomonadota; class Alphaproteobacteria; order Dongiales; family Dongiaceae; genus DASXQK01. The sequence continues at coordinate 2,871 of DATHQQ010000238.1, read as the reverse complement.
TGAAGCGCAACATCATCCTGCGCAAGCTCCTCAAGGCCAAGAAGACCGGCGCGCTGGCGGTCGGCTAGGGGCCCATGCCCCCTCTGCGCCTCGCCTTCATGGGCACGCCGGATTTCGCCGCGGCGAGCCTGGCCGCGCTGATCGCCGCCCGCCATGACTTCGCCGCGGTCTATAGCCAGCCGCCGCGTCCGGCCGGCCGCGGCCAGCAGCCACGCCCCTCCCCGGTGCAGAAGCTGGCGGAATCCCATGGCCTGCCGGTCCTGACCCCGACCAGCCTGAAGACGGTCGAGACCCAGCAGCAATTTGCCGCCCTTGGCCTCGACGCGGCCGTGGTGGTCGCCTATGGGCTGCTGCTGCCCCGCGCGATCCTGGAGAGCCCGCGGCATGGCTGCCTCAACGTCCATGCCTCGCTCCTGCCGCGCTGGCGAGGGGCGGCGCCGATCCAGCGGGCCATCCTCGCCGGCGATGGGGAGAGCGGCATCACCATCATGCAGATGGACCAGGGGCTGGATACCGGCCCGATGCTCCTGCGCCGTGCCATCGAGATCGGACCCCGGGAGACCGGCGCCAGTCTGCATGACCGCCTCGCCCCGCTGGGTGCCGCTTTGATCGTCGAAGCGCTGGAAGGCCTGTCGGCCGGGCGCCTGCAGCCGATCCCGCAACCCACCGAGGGCGCCACTTACGCGACCAAGCTCACCCGCGAGGAGGAGCGGCTCGATTGGCGGGAGCCTGCCACCCTGCTCGACCGCCGGGTCCGGGCCCTGGCGCCCCGGCCGGGCGCCTGGTGCGAGATCGCCGGCGAGCGGGTGAAGGTTCTCGAGGCCGAGGCGGTCGAGGGGCGGGGCCAAGCCGGGCATCTGATCGACGACCGGCTGACGATCGCCTGCGGCGAGGGGGCGTTGCGCCTGCTGAAGCTGCAGCGCGCCGGCAAGGCGGCCCTGGCGGCCGAGGATTTCCAGCGCGGCTTCCGCCTTGCACCCGGCACGGCACTGGCATGACCCGTTTCCGCCTGCTGGTCGAATATGACGGCGGCCCCTTCGTCGGCTGGCAGCGTCAGGATAATGGCCCTTCGGTCCAGCAGGCCATCGAAGACGCGGTCTTCGCCTTCTGCGGCGAGCGGCCAGGGAGCGTCGCGGCGGGCCGCACCGATGCCGGCGTCCATGCCCTGGGGCAGGTCGTCCATATCGACATCGCCAAAGATTGCAGCGCCGAGACCTTGCGCGATGCGGTCAATTTCCATCTGAAGCCCCAGCCCGTCGCCGTGCTGGCGGCGGAAGCTGCGAGCCCCGATTTCCACGCCCGCTTCTCCGCCATCGGCCGGCGATATCTCTATCGCATCGTCAACCGGCGTGCCCCGCTCGTGCTGGAGCGCGGCCGGGCCTGGTGGGTATCGGGCGCCCTCGACGCCGCGGCGATGCAAGACGCGGCCCAGCTCCTGGTGGGGCGCCATGATTTCACCAGCTTCCGCTCCTCGATCTGCCAGGCGGCCTCGCCGGTGAAGACGCTGGACCGGCTCGAGGTCGAGCGCGAGGGCGAGGAGATCCGTATCCATGCCGCGGCGCGCTCCTTCCTGCATCACCAGGTGCGCAACATGGCGGGATCTCTGAAGCTGGTGGGCGAGGGACGCTGGCGCGCCGACGACATCGCCGCCGCCTTGGCGGCCAAGGACCGCCGTGCCGCGGGGCCGACGGCCCCTCCCGAGGGGCTGTTCCTGGTCGAGGTCCGCTACTAGCGCGGCCAATGCCCGTCCGGGACGTGCTAGGGTGAGGCATGACCGAGCTTTTTCCCGGCCTCGACAGCCAACGCCTTCAAATCGACGATTTCGAGATCCATTTCCGCAGCGCCGGCAAGGGCCGGCCGCTTCTGCTGCTCCATGGCTATCCGGAGACCCATGTCTGCTGGCATCGCGTGGCGCCGCGGCTGGCGGAATCTTTCTCTGTCGTCCTGCCCGATCTGCCGGGCTATGGCGACAGCAGCTTCGTCGAACCGGATGAGGCGAATCGGCGCTATTCCAAGCGGAACATGGCAGCGGTGATGGCGGGGCTGATGCGGGCGCTGGGCCATGAGCGCTTCGGCCTCGTCGGCCACGACCGGGGCGCGCGGGTCGCCTATCGCCTGGCACTGGATCGGCCGCACTGCGTCGAGCGCCTGGCGCTTCTCGACATCATCCCGACCATCGAGGAATGGGACCGCTTCGACAGGAAGGAGGCGCTTGCCACCTTCCATTGGCCCTTCCTGGCCCAGTCCGGCGGCCTGCCGGAACGGCTGATCCTGGCGGAGTCGGATCTGTTCCTGCGCTATCTCATGCACCGCTGGGCCGGCGATCCGACCCGCATCGATTCCGACGCTCTGGCCGAATACCTGCGCTGCTTCCGTCTCGACAGCGTGATCCGGGCGAGCTGCGCCGATTATCGCGCCGGCGCCACCACCGATTTGGAGGACGATGCCGCGGACCGCGCTGCGGGTAAGCACATCGCCTGCCCGCTGCTGCTGCTCTGGGGAGCCGCGCGTGGCGACATTCTTCCGGTCTGGCGCCGCTGGGCGGAGGATGTCAGGGGCGAGGCGATCGACTGCGGCCATTTCCTGCAGGAGGAGGCGCCCGACGAGGTGCTCGCCCGGCTGCTGCCCTTCCTCCAAGCGAGCTGAGACTCAGGAGAGAAAAGCCTCCATCGCCGCGAGCCGGTTCACGACGCTGCTGATCAGGAGGTCGATGACCACGAAGCCGATGGCGCCGAAGCCCGAGAGTCTGAGCGCCGTACGGGTGATGAACCACTCATAGGCGATGGCTGCGAGATCCGCCCCCCATAAGAGGCCGTCGCCCATGCCGGCGGGTAACAGAGCTGTGCTCGCGATGACATGCGCCGGGGTCTG
>DATHQQ010000237.1:0-3156 GCA_035482595.1 Verrucomicrobiia bacterium | reverse complement strand
GCTGGGGCGTTGACAGCATCATCACGGACGATCCGGCGGTGCTCATCGACGCCGCCGCGGCCAGGAACTGACGCGACGACATAGAGAGAGAAGAATCGTGCAGGCGCTGAAACCCATCATCATCTCGGGCCGCGAGGTCCTCCCCTTGGTCGAGGGCGGCAAGGGCATCTCGATCTCCAACGGAGAGAGCTCGGGCGCCTGGGCCGCGAGCGGCGGCGTCGGCACCTTCTCGGGCGTCAATGCCGATTCCTTCGACGAGAACGGCCAGCTCATCGAGCAGGCCTATCACGGCAAGACGCGGCGCGAGCGCCACGAGGAGCTCATCGCCTATGCGATCCAGGGCGGCATCTATCAGGCCCGCATCGCCCATGAGATCGCCGGCGGCCAGGGCCGCATCCACATGAACGTGCTGTGGGAGATGGCCGCGGCCGAGCGCATCCTCCATGGCGTGCTGGAAGGAGCCAAGGGTCTGATCAACGGCGTCACCTGCGGCGCCGGCATGCCTTATCGGATCGCCGAGATCTGCGCCAGCTACGGCATCTACTATTACCCCATCGTCTCCTCGGCCCGCGCGTTTCGGGCGCTCTGGAAGCGTGCCTATCACAAGTTTCGCGATTGGCTGGGCGGCGTGGTCTATGAGGATCCCTGGCTCGCCGGCGGCCATAACGGCCTGTCGAACAGCGAGGATCCCAACAAGCCCGAGGATCCCTATCCCCGCGTGGTCGAGCTGCGCCGGCTGATGGTCGAGGAATGCGGCCTGGCGGAGACGCCGATCTTCATGGCGGGCGGGGTCTGGTATCTGCGCGAGTGGGAGCATTGGATCGGCAATCCCGAGCTGGGGCCCATCGCCTTCCAATTCGGCACCAGGCCTCTGTTGACCCAGGAGAGCCCGATCTCCGACGGCTGGAAGCGGCGCCTCCTCACCCTGGAGGAGGGCGATGTTTTTTTGAATCGCTTCAGCCCGACAGGATTCTATTCCTCCGCGGTCAACAACCCCTTCATCCAGGAGCTGCGCGATCGTTCCGAGCGCCAGGTGGCCTATAGCATGGCGGCGGTGGGCGAGCATGAATGGGCCTTTCCGGTGGGGGCCCGCGGCCGCACCGTCTTCCTGACGGCGGCGGACAAGCTGCGCGCCGCCGGCTGGATGGCCGAGGGCTATACCGAGGCCATGCGGACCCCGGATTCGACCCTCATCTTCGTGACGCCGGAGAAGGCGCAGGAGATCCACGCCGATCAGATCAACTGCATGGGATGCCTGTCGGCCTGCCTGTTCTCCAACTGGGCCCAGAACGATGCCGGCACCACCGGCAAGAAGGCCGATCCGCGCAGCTACTGCATCCAGAAGACCCTGCAGACCATCAGCCACTCGGCGGAGACCGAGAGCAATCTCATGTTCGCCGGCCACAACGCCTACCGCTTCAAGGACGATCCCTTCTACGCCAACGGCTTCGTGCCGACCGTCCAGCAACTGGTCGAGCGGCTCGTCACGGGGGACTGAGGCGGCGGCCGAAGGGGGTGAAGGGCGCGGCGGTCAGGCTTTCTTCGCCAGATGCCCGAATTCCTCGACCAGGGCGCTGTAGAGCTTGCGCTTGAAAGGGACGATGAGGTCCGGCAGCTCGGCCATCTCGGCCCATTTCCAGCGGCTGAATTCCGGATGCTGGGTGGCGATGTCGATGTCCTGGTCCCGGCCCTGGAAGCGGAAGGCGAACCACTTCTGACGCTGGCCGCGAAACCGCCCCTTCCAGATCTTGTCCGCCAGATCCGGCGGCAGATCGTAGTGGTGCCAGCCGCGGCCCTTCGCCTCGAGCACCACCTTGTCGGTCCCGATCTCCTCCCGCATCTCGCGCCGGGCGGCCTCCAGCGGCTTCTCGTCCTTGTCGATGCCGCCCTGGGGCATCTGCCAGGCGTCCGAGGGCATGTCGAGACGTTGGGCCACCAGCACGCGGCCGATGGCGTCGAGGAGCATGATGCCCACGCCGGGGCGATAGGGGCGCTTCTCGTAAGGGATCACGGGGCCGCTTGCCGATTGGCCGTCTGTTGATTGGCCAGCGCGCTGACAGGTGCCAGCGCCAGATTCTTTTCCTGCAGCCCGCGGCTCCATGCGGCCAGCCGCTCGATGGTGACGGGGTAGCCCTTGGCAATCCCGACGGCGAAGCCTGTCTGGCGGGCCCGGGCCTCCAAGGCGGCGAGCTGGGCATCGACGGAGAGGCTGTCCGCCCGCTGGTCGATATCGAGATCGACGGTGACCCGCGGCAGGCCGAAGGCAGAGGTGCCGCCGAGGCCGGCATCGCCCGGGTTGGTATCGAGCAGCAGCAGGCCACGGCGGCCCATGGCCCGCAGGACGGCCCCCCGCTCGGCAGCGCTGCCGGCGAGCGCGGAATTCGAGGCCGCCAGGCCGATATAGCCGCCGGCCCTTCCGGCGACCCAGTCGAGGCGCTGGAGATCGGCCGATTGCGCCGGCTTGGCGATGCCGTCGAGGCTGATGGTCAGCGGGACGCTGCCGCCTGCCGCCATCGGCACCTCGTCGCCCGTCGGAAGATCCAGCATGACCTCATGGCCGATCGCGTGCGCAAGGCCGATCCATTCGGGCAGGGCCTGGTCATAGGGATCGAAGGAGAGCGTCACCTCGGCCGGCAGCTGGTTGATGGCCGCCGAGGTTGCCGCATGCAGGGGGCCCAGCCCGACGATGATGATGGCGATCCGGGGCCGCGGATCGTTGATGTCGAAGGGCCGGGCTTGGCGGCGCCAGGCCGGCAGGCTGAGGGGATAGAGAATGGGCGTCGGGCGCGCGAGGGCCGCCTGACGGCTGTCCGATCCTGCCGCCGAGGTCGCAGCGGCGGGGTGCGACGTCATGGCACCCGTTGTCGTGGTGGCGCTCGGCGATGGCGTGGCCGTCGCGGTGACCGCAGGCGGCTTCGCCACGGCCTTGCCGGCGCGGCTGGCGATGTCCGCTGTGATCTCGGGCAGGGGCGGCGATTCCGGCGGGGCCAGCATCGATTCGACGCTCGGCGCCGTCTCGTGCCAGGGCTCGGCAATGCTGGGCTGGAACAGTCGCGGCGCGGGGGCCACGGGCCGGATGAGAGCGACCTCGACCTCAGTGGGGCTGCGGCCGGGGGCGATGTCGATCACCACCTCCCGGCGGCTCGAGAACCCCCA
>DATHQQ010000236.1:0-6499 GCA_035482595.1 Verrucomicrobiia bacterium | reverse complement strand
GCGGTGGCGGATGCGGTGCTCGACCCCGAGATAGGGGATCGAGACGCCATGCAGGAAGGGCAGCGGCTCGGGCATGCGCGAGAGCCGTTCCTGGATCCAGCCCCTGTTGGAGAGGGCGAAGCGCCGCCCATCCTCCTTGGTCGCCCGGGCCGGCAGAACGACCACGATGCTGCCGCCATGGTCGAGGCGGATGATGATCCGGCGCGCCCGCTCGTTCTTCTCGAAGACCAGGGGGACCGCCCGGTCGCCCACCGCCAGCAGATTGCTGCCGATGACGGCCGGTTGGCAGCGGGGGCGGGGCGGCGAAGCGGCGGGCTTGGACATGGACCCAAGTGTTGCGGAGGGCCCGCCGCCAAGCAAGGGACTCGATGGCCTATAGGAGTTTCTTCCTAGCTCCCATCTCCGACTCCCGTTCCAGAAGAGCGGCTTTACGCTTGATTCCCCACCGATATCCGGTGAGACCGCCATTTTTGCCCCGGGCCCGGTGGCAGGGCACGATGAGGGGAATCGGGTTGGTGGCGCAGGCGCGGCCCACGGCGCGGGATGCGCCGGCATTGCCCAAGGATCGGGCAATCTCGCCGTAGCTCCTTGTTTCCCCGAGGGGAATCAGCTGCAGTTCCTGCCACACCCGGCGTTGGAAAGCCGTTGCCCGGATGTCCACGGGCAAGGCGACATGGGGTTCTTTTCCTGCCAGATAGGCCAGCAGGGCGTCGAGCGCCCGGCCGAGCTCGCCATCATCCCGGCGGATGCTCTCGGCGGCATGGAAATTCTGCCGGAGCTCGCGCTCCAGCATGGCGTCGCTGTCCCCGAGCCCGACGAAGCAGATGCCCCGGGGCGTGGCCGCCGCCAGCAGCCGCCCAAGGGGCGAGGCGGCGGTGCCATAGGCGATCTCGGCCCCCTTGCCGCCCTTGGCATAGGTGGCCGGGGTCATGCCGATGAGGCCGTCGGCCCGCTCATAGACCCGGCTGGAGGAGCCGTAGCCCGCGCCATAGGTGGCAGCCGCCACCCCCTCGCCCTGCTGGAGCTCGTCGCGGAAGCGGGCGAGGCGATGCTGATCGCCATAATCGTGGGGGCTCACCCCCATGGCCCGGCGGAATTGGCGCTGCAGATGCCAGGGGCTGACGCCGCAATGGGCGCCGAGCTCGGCCAAGGTGAAGCGCTCTCCTTCGGCCACCCGGGCCTCGATGAAGCGGCAGGCCCGCTCGATCGCGTCCAAAGGGCGCTCCGCTGCGGGCTTGGCCGTAGCCGGCCTCGCCGCGGGCTGGCCGGCGGGGGCCTGTTTCACAGCGGGCTGGCGGGCAGGAGCCGCCCTGTTGATTTCCTTGAGCCGTGCCATGTCCATCGCCTCGATCCTTCCGAAGTCTAGCCGATGGAGGATGAGATAGGCGATCGGTCGGCCCGCCTCTATCCGTTGGTTGCGGGGCCGATGACTGCGGCCGGAAAAGCGGCTCAGTCGATCCAGTCGATGATGTGCTCTTCCGGCGGGCCGGCCTCATCCTCGCTGATGACCCGGCCGCGCACGGAAATCCCGGCCTGATGCACCGTCTCGCGGTCGCCCGAGACAAGATAATGCCACCAATAGAGGTCGCGCCCCTCGTCCACCAGCCGCTAGGCGCAGGTCGAAGGGAGCCATTTGAGACGCCCCACCTCCTCCGTCGTGAGGGAGAGGCAGTCATCCACCTTCTTCTGGCGATGCGCGTAATCCGAGCAGCGGCAGCTTTCGAGGTCGAGAAGCCGGCAGGCGATCTCCGTATGGTCGACCTCGCCGGTATCGTCGTATTCCAGCTTTACTAGGCAGCAGCGGGCACAGCCGTCGCAGAGCGATTCCCATTCGGGCCGGGTCATTTGGGCCAGGGTCTTGGTGCGCCAGAACGGCTCGGCCACCGGCGCCGGGGCGGCACCCTTGATGGACTTCAGAGGCCCCAGGGACCTGGAGCCTCGGGCCTTAGAGCCTCTTGCTGAGATCTTTGGCGATGTCATCGGCGGTTGCCTGCGGGGCGTAATGGGTGACATAGGTCCCGTCCGGGCCCATGAGATAGATCAGCGCCGTATGGTCCATGGCGTAGTTCGGCCCCTCGCCCGCCTTGGCATAATAGACGCGATATTCCTTGGCCACGGCCGCGATATCGGCGGGGCTTCCGGTCAGCATCACCAGGCGGGGGGTGAAATTGGCGGCATAGTCCTTCAGGGCCTTGGCCGTGTCGCGGTCCGGATCGACGGTGATGAAGACCGGCGTCACCTTGTCGGCCTTCGGCCCCAGGGCGGTCATGGCGTCGGTCAGGGTCTGCAAGGTCGTGGGGCAGACATCGGGGCAATTGGTATAGCCGAAGAAGACCAGGGCGTATTGGCCACGGAAATCGGCATCGCTGCGGAGCTTGCCATTCTGGTCGATGAGCCTGAAGGGTCCGCCGATGGCCGCCGCCCCCATCTCCCGGGCGACCTGGGCCTGCCAAAGGCTCTGTCCCCAGGGCGTATAGGCCAGGACGACGACGGCCACCGCCAGCAGCAGCGCAGCGAAGGCGATGATCCGGACCGCGGGATTCTGAGGCATGAGGCCCTCCCTATAGGCTCAGGGACCCCACCGATCAATCATCCATTCCCGCAGCCCCTTCACAAGAAGATGAGGCTCAATAGGGGCTGAGAGCGTCGCGCAGGATCTGGGCGTTCTTGTTGGTCCATTTGCCCTTGAGGACGATGTCCACCGGCTGGGCATTGGGCCCGTAATACTCGGCATTCCAGCCGTCGCGCTTGAAGATGCCGGAGCCGTCCAAGGATATGCCGGCGAAGAGCCCCTCTGTCTTGGCCCAGCTATAGGCATCGGCATCGAAATTGGTGGTGGTCGAGGCGGTCACCCCCTTGCCCACCGGGCCGACGGCCACGTCGATATTGCCGCCGATCTTGAACTGATTGTCGATGACCGCATCCATCGCCTTGGCGCTCATGATGGTGATCACCAGCTCCGCCGACTGGCCGCCGATCTGCAGGCCCAGGCTGCCCGAGGCAATGGTGTAGAAGGCAGGATAGCTCCAGCCCCCCTGGCCGCGGGCCACCAGCACGCCCGAGCCGCCCTCGGCGCCGATGATGAAGGCGCCCTTGAGCATGTTCGGGAAGATGAGCAGGCCGCGGGCCTGCTTCACATAGTCGCGCATCTCGCTGAAGGCGGGATCGGTGATGATGTCGAGGAAGGCGATGCGGGATTTCTCGACCAGCTGCTGCGGCTCGGACATGGCGAAGGCGGGCCGGATCACGGCGCTCGCCGCGGCCGCGGCCGGAAGAGCGAGGAACAGGCGGCGCGAGAGAGCGGTCATCGGAAATCTCCTTGGTTTCGGGGCGGCCCGCAGGTCCAGGCCAGCAGCAGGCACGCGACTAGAAACACTGATTCGGGTCCCCTGTTCGAGGCCCAAAACGCCGGAACTGTTAAAGATCATTCAAGAATTTGGCATTTCTGCGGCCGGACCCGCCGCTCCCGGAGGAGGCCGTCAGCCCGCGAGGCTATCGGGGCTCCGCGCCATGAGGTTGACCGCCCCCACCCGCCAGGCGTCATCGGCCGCGAAATGATCCAGGCGCGTCAGCGAGCAATTGTCGACGGCAAAGCCCAGCGCCCGCTCGGCCTCGATGCCCAGGGCGTGCGCCAGGGCCGCCCGGATCGAGCCGCCATGGGCCACCACCACCAGATCCCGCCCGGCCGCGGCCGGGGAGATACGACGCACGGCCGAGGCAACCCGCGCCACCACATCGGCGAAGCTCTCCCCGCCGGGCGGGCGTTCGACGGCCGGCGCATGCCAGAAGCGATGGGCCGCCCCATCGCGCAGGACCGCCAGCTCGTCATAGGTCAACCCCTGCCAGCTGCCGAAATGCTGCTCCAGAAAGTCCGGCTCCTCCCGCAGCTCCGCCGGCAGGGGGGCGCCGGCGGCCAAGAGGGCGTCGGCGGTCTGGCGGGTGCGCCGGAGCGGCGTGACCAGCCAGAGGGCATCCTTCGGCAGCTGCGCGGCCAACCCGCGGAAGAGAGCCGCATCGGCACAATCGGCCGGCAGGTCGTTCTGGCCATAGATGCGCCCGCCATGGCTCGTCACCGGGGCATGGCGGATCCACCACCAGCGGGTCGGGCTCATCGGCCCACCAGCGAGCGGGTCGCCACCAGAGCGAGAAGAATAGCGATCTCGGAGACCTGCTCCACGGCGCCCAGCACATCCCCGGTGATGCCGCCGAGCCGGCGGCGGGCGAGCGGCAGGATCAGCAGGCCGAGCAGGGCGGCAAGGCCGGCGATCGCGCCTCGTACAGGTCCGGCAGCCAGGAGCAGGATGGCGAGCCCGATCAGGAGGGCCGCGACCGCCACTTTGCCCGACGGACGGCCGGCGCCGACGGCCAGACCGTCGGCCCGGGCCAGAGGCTGGGCATGCATGGCCCAGGGCAGCAGCGCCCGGGCCCCGGCATGGGCTGAGAGCAGAGCGGGCCCCACGCCGGCGGGGCCCACGAGCGCCGCCAGCGCGGCCACGCGAAGCAGCACGCCGAAGATGAGGGCCAGGGTCCCGAAGCTGCCGATGCCGCTGGCCCGCATGGCCGCGAGCCGTTCCGCCGGCCCGCCCCGGACGCCGAGCCCGTCGGCGAAATCCGCGAGCCCGTCCTCATGCAGGGCGCCCGTCAGGAGCATGGCCCCGGCTACTGCCAGCGCCGCGGCGATGAGCGCCGACAGCCCGAGGTCGATGGCGAAGCCATAGATCAGGGCGGCGACTCCGCCCACGAGCAGCCCGGCGAGGGGAAAGGCCCAGCTCGCCGCCGCCAGATCGCCCTCGATCACGCCGACAGGCAGGCGGGTCATGAAGCCCAGCGCAAGGCGTAGATCGCGCCACCAAGAACGGTGGCGTGCGGGCATGGGAGCGAGTTCCTCTGGCATGGGACGCGAGCTTATAGGACAGTTGGAAATCTTCACAAACACCATCGTCCATTCGATGCAGAGGCGTCGATGTCTTGGAGAATTTTGAGCGAGGGGCGGAGGTGACGCGCCGGCGAATCGGCGCCCGATCGGGCGCACGCAATTGGGAGAGGATCCGGAAAACGACCGGAAACGATGCCGCGGTCCCCGCGGCTTATCGAAGCAAGAGCCGGCCGGCCTAGCCCGCGTAACGCCGTAGCTCGGCGAGATAGGCCTCGGTTCTGGCGGGGGGTAGCCAGGCACTTGCGAAGGCATTCTCGGCGAGCTGGCGCAGTTCGGCCTTGCCGAGAGACGCCTCCACCTGGACGCGCATCAGATTCTCGTTCATGTACCCCGGGAAGTAGGCGGGATCGTCCGAGTTCACCGTGACGCGCATGCCCTTGGCGAGCATGGCCTTTATGGCGGCCGCCTTGCTGCCGTCGGTGACATGGGCATTGGAGATCGGGCAAACGGTCAAAGCGAGAGAGCGTCGCTTGATCTCGGTGCAGAGCATCTCGTCTTCGAGCGAATTGACGCCATGATCGATCCGGTCGACGCCGATATCGCGGATGGCTTGCCAGATATGGCCCACCGACCCCTGTTGGTCGACGTCGCAATGCATCGTCAGGAGGTAGCCTTCTTGGCGCGCCCGTTGAAAGACCTTGGAGAACTTCACCGGGGGATTGTTCTTCTCGTCGGAATCGAGGCCGACCCCCACGATCCACTCCCGATAGGCCAGCGACTGCAGCAGGACCGTCATGGCGAACTCGGCGCTCCAGTCGCGCAGGAAGCACATGATGAGCTGGGAGCTGACGCCCAAGCTCCTCTGCGCCTCCATCTGCGCCCGGCGCAGACCGCGTATGACGGTATCGAAAGCCACGCCGCGGGCCGTGTGCGCCTGGGGATCGAAGAACATCTCGGCGTAGCGGACGTTCTGCGACTGCGCCTTGCGCAGATAGGCAAGGGTCACGTCGTAGAAATCCTGCTCCGTCAACAGGACGCTCATGCCCTCGTAGTAGATGGCGAGAAACGAGGGAAGATCGTCGAATTCATAGGCGGCCTTCAGCGCCGCCTCGCTCTCGTAAGGCAGCTTGATCCCGTTTCGCTGGGCGAGCTGAAATTTCATCTCGGGCTCGAGCGTCCCCTCGATGTGCACGTGCAATTCGCATTTCGGCATGCCTTCGATGAACGCCTTCAGCTTGCTCATCTTCCCTCCTCGATCGGCTCTTTTCGTTGGGACCGCGGCTTCGTCGAATAGATCAGATCACGGTCGGCGAAGAGTGGGCGTGCATCGCCCGCGACTTCAAACAGCTTACCGCCGGGAAAGGCTTTCTGGAACGCCCCGGCCGGACTCGGGCTGCCTGTGTCAAAGCGAGCTGGATTTCGAGGAACTTTCCGTCCCAGCCTGTCGTTGTTCTATGACCCCCCTGCCCGATCTCCCTCCGGAGATGCCAGAGGTGGTTCGAGGCACGCTTTGAACAGATCAGCGCGGCGGTCCCTCAGGGAAACACCTGGACCAGCCAAATCGTCGGGATTCGATAACGCCTGTTTCAGCGCTCGTCTCGCGTGACCGATTTCAATCCCCGC
>DATHQQ010000235.1:0-11125 GCA_035482595.1 Verrucomicrobiia bacterium | reverse complement strand
GTCCTGGATGGTCTTGTCGCAGAAGCCGGCGATGTTCGGGGAGTTGTCCGAGCCGGGATGGAAGGTCCCGCATCCGAGCAGCACGTTCAGGAAGTCGGATGGTGCCGGATAGTCCTGGTACCACTGCGACACGCTGATCTGGACCTTGTTGTTGGTGTTCTGGATGTAAGTGAACTGGATGTTCTGCGAGAGGGCCTTGACGCTGGCGTCGTAGCCGATCGACTTGAGCACGCTCTGCAGATAGGTGCCGATGGAGCGATCGACCGTCAGATCCTGGACGATGATCGTCACCTTCTGCCCCGCGGTGCCGGATTCCTTCACCAGCTCCTTCGCCTTGGCCAGATCCGGGGCGCTCCATTTGGTGCCCGGGTTCTTGGTATAGGGGCAATAGGGCTCATAGCCGGGGAAGCCTGGCGGCAGCACCTGACAGGCCGGCTGCGCCAGCACCTTGCCGCCGAAGAGCTTCACCGTCGCATTGCGGTCGATGGCGAAGTTCACCGCCTGGCGGGCCTTCAGATTGTTGAAGGGCGGGATGTTGACGTTCATGGGCGCATACCACATGGCCGTCAGGGTGTTGATATGCACCTGGCTCTTGTACTTGCTGCCGATCTCGGCGAGGCGATCCGGCGGCGGCTGGTCGAGGGTCCAATCCGCCTGGCCGTTCTCGATGGCGGTGATCTGGGCCTCCTGCGTCAGGCCGAAATCGTAATGGACCTCGTCGGGATAGCCGTCGGGCTGGGCGTCCTTGCTCCATTCCTTGAAATAAGGATTGCGGACGACCTTGAGCTGCTTGTTGGGATCATAGGCGGCGAACATATAGGCGCCGGTACCCATGATCGGCTCGCTGCCCATGTCCTTGGGCGGCGTATCGGCAGGCAGGATCACGCCATGGGGCACGGCGAGCTTGTCGAAGAATTCGGCGTCGGGCGCCACCAGATTGATGGTGACGGTGTTCGCCGCTTCGTCGGCCACCACGCCGCCGTCCAAGGTGCAGGTCGCAGGCGTCTTCAGGCAGGCGTCGGCGCCGACGATGCCGTTGTAGAAGGAGCCGGCCGTGGGCGTCGAGACCTTGAAGATGCGCTGGAAGGAGGCGACCACATCCTTGACGGTCAGGTCTTGTCCGTTGGCGAATTTGATGCCCTTGCGGATCTTGAAGACATAGGTCTTGCCGCCGTTCTGGGGCACGGGCATCGCCTCGGCCAGATCGGGCACGATGGTGAAGCCCTCACTGCCCGCGGCGTGCTTGAAGGTGACGAGACCGTCATAGACATATTGGTACATGGTCCAGTATTGCAGCGTGTAGTTGATCTTCGGATCGAGGCTACCGCCCGCCGATTGCGAGAGCAGGCGCAACGTCCCGCCGCGATGACCATCCGCGGCTGCCGGCTGCAAGCTTGCGGCCATCAGGCCTGCGGCTGCCGCGGCTCCTATCAGCCATGTCTTTCGACTCATGATTGCCTTCCTTTCATCCCTGCTTGGTTGTCGTGCGTCGGTTGCGCTTTCTACTCTATTCCCCTCGTCTCTCTTGCGCGGCGAGAAACTCGTCGACGAGCTTCAGGCAGCGGTCGCTCTCCTCAAGATGCGGCGAATGGCTCGATTCCTCGAAGATCGCCCAGCGGACATCGGGGATTCGATCGGCATAGGGCTGCACCGTCGCCGGCGTCGCCTCGTCGTGGCGCCCGGAGATCAGCAAGGTGGGCGCCTGGATCAGATGCAGCCGGTCGATGATGCTCCAACTCTTCAGCGATCCGACCACGTGGAACTCGCTGGGCCCGTTCATGGTGTGATAGACGGTCGGGTCTTCCTGCATATAGCGGAAGCTGCGGTTCATGCAGTCCGGCCAGGGATCGAGGCGGCAGAGGTGGCGGTCGTAGAAGACCCGCACCGCCGCGGTGTAATCGGGGGACTCCGTCGTGCCCGCGGCCTCGTGCTTCAGCAGCGTCTGCTGCACCTCCTTCGGCAAAGCCTCGCGCAGCCGGTCTGCCTCCTGGACCCAGAGGGTCATGGAGGCCGGCGAATCCGAGATCACCAGGGAGCGCAGCCCCGCCGGGCGCAGCACCCCATGCTCGGCGCCCAGCATGCCGCCCCAGGATTGGCCGACAAGGTGATAGTCCTTCTCGATGCCGAGATGGCTGAGGAGATTGTCGAGTTCCGCCAGGAACAGCTCGACGGTCCAGAAGCCGGGCTCCTTGTCGCGGAGATGGGTCGAGCGGCCGGCGCCGAGCTGATCATAGAAAATCACGGCGCGGCCCGATTTGGCCAGGCGCTCATAGGGCTCGAGATAGTCATGGGTCCCGCCGGGACCGCCATGGAGCATCACCAGCGGCGGCCTCCCGCCCGCGAGATCGCCGACTACCCGGTACCAGGTCCGGTAGCCCCGGAAATCGGCATATCCGTCATGGCGGCGGGGCGGCACCGGATCCGACGCGACGACCTCAGGGATGCCCGTGGGATCGCCGTCGCCGCTCATTTGTCATGGCCGGCAAGAAACTCGCCGACGACCTGGAGGCATCGTTCGGTCTCCTCGACATGAGGCATATGGCTGGAATTCTCGAATATGGTCCAGCGCACGTCGGGAATGCGATCCGCATAGGGCTGCACCGTCGCCTGGGTCGCTTCGTCATGGCGGCCGGAGATCAGCAGGGTCGGCGCCTGGATGCGCTCGAGCCGGTCGATGATGCTCCAGGGCTTGAGCGTACCGACGACATGGAATTCGCTGGGCCCGTTCATGGTGTGATAGACGGTTGGGTCCTCCTCGATGGCGGCGAAGGTGCGCTCGACCTCCGGCGGCCAGGGGACGCGGCAGACATGCCGATCATAGAAGAACCGAACGGCCTTGGCATAGTCGGGGGAGCTGGTCGTCCCCGCCTTCTCATGGGCCAGCAGGGTCGCCTGCACCTCGGGCGGCAATGCCGCGCGCAGCTCATTGGCCGCCTGGAGCCAGAGCTCCATGGAGGCGGGCGAATCGGCGATGACGAGGGCCTTCAGCCCCTTTGGCCGGCGCACCGCATGCTCCGCCGCCAGCATGCCGCCCCAGGATTGGCCGAGCAGATGATAGGCCGAGGCGATGCCGAGATGGGCCAGCAGATTGTCGAGCTCGGCGAGGAACAGCGCCGGGGTCCAGAACTCGGCCCCCTTCTCCCTCAGATGGGTCGAGCGGCCGTTGCCGAGCTGGTCGTAGTGGACCACCGCCCGGCCGGTGGCGGCGAGACCCTTCAGGGAATCGACATAGTCATGGGTGCAGCCCGGACCGCCGTGGAGGATGACGACGGGGGGCTTCGCGCCCCCGAGATCGCCGGTGACGCGATACCAGGTGCGGTAATCGCGAAAGCCGGCGTAGCCTTCTTCGATCCTGGCGTTCGAGGCGCCCATTGTCTTGCCGAATGCCTTCCCCGTAGTCGACGCGCGAGCCGTTGTTACGACATTTTGACGGCTAGGCTAGTGACCGCATGCACGGATGTAAAGTGACCCCGCTGCACTGCACAAAACTGTGACACTACGGCGGTCGGGAAGGTAGACCCGCCGCCGGGGCCCCGCTACCTATGAAAAATGAGAGGGTGGTAACTTGACCGGGCCGGGCGAATCGCTAGCGTCAGGGGCGTGATCCTCGATCTGGCCGCATACGCCCAGGATTTGGCCCGGGCCCGCAGCATCCCCGAAAGGGTCGATCTGGCAGCATCCCGGCTGCTGGAGCTGGGATTCAACTCCATGTGCTACGACTACACCCCCGTGCCGCTCTCCCATGAGGGGGTCGTCATCGCCCCCAATCTGGTCGAGCCGCGCAACGTGCCCGAAAGCTTCACCCGGCTCTGGCTCGAGAGCGGCTATGCCGCGATCGATCCGGTGCAGGCGCTCGCGGTGCGCGCCAGCCTGCCATTCGTCTGGTCGGTGGCGGAGGGCAGCACCTCGGCCCTGCGCGAGGTGCTGGCACCGACCCATGCGCCGGTGGTCCATTATCTGCGCGACACCCGGATGAGCTGCGGCGTCACCGTGCCGATGCATCTGCCCGGCGGCGAGTTCGCCACCTTCACCGGCGTGCGCATCGATCCCGAGCCGGATTTCGAGGGAGACGCCGGCCGAAGGATCGGCGATGTCGCGCTTCTGGGCGCCCTGCTCCACGCCAGCATCTACCCGACCCTCGATCGCAAGATGCGCACGTCTCGCCATGTGCGGCTCACCCGGCGCGAGCGCGAATGCCTGCAATGGTGCGCGCGGGGGCTGATGACCAAGGAGATCGCCGGCCGGCTATCCCGCTCGGCGCCGACGGTGACGCTGCATCTGGAGAACGCCGCCCGCAAGCTGGGGGCGCGCAACCGCGCCCAGACGGTCGCGCGCGCCGCCCATTACCACCTGCTGGAAGGCGCGCATTAGGCTCCTCGTCATTCCGGCGAAAGCCGGAATCCGGTGGCCACAAGGAGGGTGCTTGCCGCTCGCCCCTGGACTCCGGCTTTCGCCAGGGTGACGGAAAAGAGAGCGATCCGCCCTCAGCCGACGCCCGCCATCCAGCCCTGGGGGCTCTTGCAGAGCTTGACGGTATCTTCGGTCATCTTGCCGTTCTGCACCGCCGTCTCGCGGATGTAGCGGCAGGTCTTGCCGGTGCTGTCGGTGAAGAGGGCGCCCTGCGCCGTTGCCGTGCCCGAGGCCTCGGTCTGGAAGAGGGCATTGGTCTTGCGCCAGGTGATGGTGGTGCCCGTACTGGCTTCGGCGGCGCGCGCCGCGGCCTGGCCGGCCGCCGAACTGGAGTCGCCGTCCAGGGCGTTCGACAGGCGGTTGCCGATGAGCCCGCCGGCGGCCATGCCGATGATGACGCCGGCCGGGCTGCCGGAGATGGCATAGCCGATCAGCCCGCCGCCGGCTGCTCCCAGACCCGTGCCGGCCGTCTCACCCGAGCTCATTTCGCCGACGCCCCCGGAGGAATTGCAGGCGGAGAGAGCAAGACAGGCCGACAGAGCCAGAACGCCGAGCGCTTTACACGTCATCGTGGATCCCCCCTTGATTCGCGTGCCCGCCTAGGCTTGACGGTTTTCCGGGGAATTTCAAGTATCTTCCCCCGTCAACTCGATCCTCGACAGCCATCATTTCTTCATCGAACCGTCAAATGAGCGGAACGCCTTGCTGTCATCTTTCCGGGTGATGCGGCTGCGGCCGCGCCTTTCCCCCGGAGGATCCGATGAGGCGAGAGCTTGCCCTGATTGCCGCCGTTCTGGCGGTCGCGACCCCCATGGCGGTTCGTCATGCCGCTGCCATCGAGCCCATGGGCGCTGGCGAGTTCAACGTCAAGGCCAAGGTCGATTTGAAATCCCTCGATCGTGCCGATTTCATCGCGGTGCTGACCCCCGTTGCGCAGAGCGAGGGCGGCAGCGAGCTGGTCTTCTATGATTTCGCCGATACGCTCTGCGACCTGCTGGCCAAGGAATCCCAGAGCTTCACCGCCAAGACCGGCATCAAGGTCAAGCATGTCTGCGTCGACGGCGACACGGCCTCCCAGCAGCTCATCGCCGCGCAAGCTTCCGGCAGCAAGCCGCCGGCGGATGTCTTCTTCGGGCCGAACAACAACATGCGGGCGCTGACGAAGGCGGGGATCGTGGCAAACCTGCCTCTGGTCGCCGTGGTGCCGGAGGCGAAGGATCTGGACAAGGAAGCGGCGGTGCGCTCCCGCGGCTTCGAGCATGGCGGAACGGTGCTGCCCTTCCACCGCAACCAGACGGTCATCGCCTATGACTCCGCCAAGATCGCCCAGCCGCCGTCGGGGCTGGTGGAGATCTTCGACTATGCCAAGGCCCATGATCTGAAGGTCGCGGTCACCAA
The DNA here is from genome assembly GCA_035482595.1 of Verrucomicrobiia bacterium. GTDB lineage: Bacteria > Pseudomonadota > Alphaproteobacteria > Dongiales > Dongiaceae > DASXQK01. The sequence continues at coordinate 5,317 of DATHQQ010000235.1, read as the reverse complement.
TCCCACCAAAGGCGGCAGCGGGTCGGGCTTCGTCGAGAGCGCGCTGCTGGCCCTCGCGCCGGAATGCAAGACGGATCTCTACGACTTCTCCCTGTCGGAGGCTCAGGCGAAGGCGGTTGCCGAGCGCTGCATGCCGAAGGTCGTCGCCTTCTTCAAGGAGCGCCAGGGGCTGATCGACTACACCAACGGCAATGAGAACTCGATCCAGGAGATCTCCAATGGCGTTGTCGGCTTCGCCACGGTCTGGGAGGACGATCTCTACACCCTGGCGGCCAAGGGCATGGTGCCGAAGACGGTGAAGCCGATGCTGCTGGCGAGCGGCGAGGTCGGCGACGGCGACGGCCTCTTCGTGCTCTCCTCCACCGACAAGGTCGAGGCCGCCTTGCTTTATGTGAATTTCCTGATGGGCGATCAGGTCCAGATCGACAAGCTGGAGCAGACCGGCAGCCGCACGGCGCGCCTCGACCTGCAGACCGCCGGCAAGATTCCCGATCGCCTCGCGGTCTATCTCGTGCCCGACCAACTCTATCACGAGCGCACCCGGGCTCGGATCAACGGCCTCATCAGCGATGCCGCGGCGGACATCTTCGTGGCCCAGGTGATCGCTCAATAGGCCGCAACAGAGGCTTGCAGCTTGCTCTCCCTGCGGGGGATCGCCAAGAGCTTCGGCGAGACGGCGGCGATCGCGGATGTCGATCTGGACGTGGCAGCCGGCGAGTTCCTGACCCTGCTCGGCCCCTCGGGCTGCGGCAAATCGACCCTTCTCAGGATCATCGCCGGGCTGCTCGAGCCGGACCGGGGCCGTGTCCGGCTCGACGGCGAGGAGGTCCAGGATCTGCCGGCCCATTCCCGGCGCACGGCGATGGTCTTCCAGAGCTATGCCTTGTTTCCGCATATGACGGTCGAGCGCAACACGGCCTTCGGGTTGGTCATGCGCGGCCTCGACCGTATCGAAATTCGCCGCCGGGTGGCCGAGACCCTGGCGCTGGTCGAGCTCCAGGGCCTCGCCGGGCGATATCCGCGCGAGCTTTCCGGCGGCCAGCAGCAGCGCGTCGCCTTGGCCCGCGCGCTGGTGACTGAGCCCCGGGTGCTGCTGCTCGACGAGCCGCTCTCCAATCTCGACGCCAAGCTGCGGGACCGGCTGCGAATCGAGCTCCGCGCCCTGCAGCGGCGCCTCGCTTTGACCACCGTCTTCGTCACCCATGATCAGGCCGAAGCCATGGCGCTCTCCGACCGAATCGCCGTCATGTCCAAGGGACGGCTGGTCGAGCTCGGCACGCCGGAAGAAATCTACAGCCGGCCGCAAAGCCGCTTCGCCGCCGAATTCGTCGGCATCGCCAATCTCCTCTCCGGGACCCTGAGCGTGGAGGGCCGGCAGCATTTCGTCGATACGGCGCTGGGCCGCTTCGCGGTCCAGCCCGATGCCGGGCACCCTGGCCCGGGAGCCTCCATCTGCCTGCGGCCGGAGGATATCGCCTTCGGACCGGCCGGCGATGGGCTGGGACTCATCGGCCAGCTGACCCATGTCACCTTTGCCGGGCCCTTCCAGGACTGCATCGTCCGGATGGAGCAAAGCGGGCTGTCGCTGCGCGCCCATGTTCCGGTGCGGCCTTGGCATATCGGCGAAAGGGTGGCCGTGCGCCTCCCCGAGCGGGCGGCCGCGCTTGCCGCCGGCGCGGATCCCCGTTGAGCTCGCTCGCCGCCGCATCGGCCGAGATCGCGGCCCCCCGGGGCGTTCGGCGCCGCCGGCGAAAGCGGGTCGCCCTGTTGCTGCTGCTCCTGCCCGGCGCGGGCTTCATCGCGCTCGCCATGATCGCCCCGCTCCTGCAGCTCCTCCTCGGCAGCCTCGGTCTGACGGGGCTCGGCAGCGATCAAGGTTTCAGCCTGGCGGCCTTCGAGGCGGTGCTCGCCAATCCGATGATGCGCGACGCTCTCCTGTTCAGCCTGCGCATCGCCGCCGCGACCACGGTGCTGAGCGTGCTCTCGGCGCTCGCCCTGGTGGCCTTGCTGACCTTGCGCTTTCCGGGCCGGCGCCTGGTCATGCTTCTCTACAAGCTGCCACTGGTCGTCCCCAGCCTGATCGCCGCCTTCCTTGTCCTCACCATGATCGGCCCCGGCGGCATGGGCGCGCGGCTGGCGGCCCAGTTCGGGCTGGGCTGGCCCGCCCTCGTCCATGACCGGGCCGGCATCGGCATCACATTGGTGCTGCTGTGGCATCAGATTCCGGTAACGCTGCTCATCCTGCTGGCGGTGGTGGGCGCCATACCTCTCGACCTCATCGACGCGGCGCGCAACCTGGGCGCCACGGCCCCCAGCGTCTTCCGCCATGTGATACTGCCCCTGGCGCTGCCCGGCATTTCCGCCGCCGCCCTTCTCGTCTTCATCGATTGCTTCGGCGCCTATGCGGTGCCCTCGCTGCTCGGCCCCGCCTATCCCCAGGCCCTGCCGGTGATGATGACGACCGAGTTCCTGGAGCGGGCCCATTGGCAGGTGGCCTCGGCCATCGGGGTGGTGATGACCTTCACCACCATCGCCGTGATGGTGCTCTATCACCGGCTGATCGCGCGTGCCGATCGGACGCCCGCCCGGTGACACCGATCTGGGGCCTGCGCCAGCCGCTGCTGCGCTGGTGCCTGGGGTTCACGGTGGTGGCCGGCGCCGGCCTGGTCTTCCTCTTTCCAATCACCACGGCGGTGCTCTGGTCGCTGGTCGATCCGGAGGTTGGCTGGTTCCCGCCCCATGTTCTTCCGGCCAGCCTCTCGCTGGCCAATTGGCGCGACATGCTGGCGGTGCCGGAGATGGGCCAGGCGCTGGGCCGCAGCCTGCTCATCGCCGCCATCGTCACCTTCCTCTCTGCCGGGCTCGGCTTGCCGACGGGCTATGCGCTGGGCCGCGGGCGATTCCGCGGCCGCCGCGCCATCGAGGTCCTGGTGCTCACGCCCCTCATGATGCCGGGGATCGTGCTCGCCATCGGCCTCGGCGGGCTGTTCATGCGGCTCGGGCTCGGCCAGACCTTGGCCGGCGTCGTGCTGGTGCAGACCGTCGTGGTGCTGCCGCTCGCCATCCGCATCATCGCCGCCACGGCGCAATCGATCCCGGCCGACCTCATCGACGCCGCTACCAATCTGGGCGCCGGCCCCCTGGCCCTGGCGCGCCACATCCTGGCGCCTTTGCTCCTGCCCGGCCTGATGGCGAGCGCGCTGCTCAGCTTCATCGCCAGCCTGGAGGAGTTCCTGCTCTCTTTCGTCGTCGGCATGCCGACGATCCAGACATTGCCGATGCTGCTCTGGGCCTATCTCGGCGGGCGCTCGGCGATCCTGAGCTACGCCGCCGTGGTCACCGTGGCGCTGCTGATCCCGACCCTGCTCGTGCTCGTCGTTGTCGAGCGGTTCCTGAAGCAGGAATATCTCGCGGCCGGCTTCGGCAAGGCCTAACCCCTGAAGAAAGTTGAGGAAGAACATGAAGCTGCTCGCCGAACCCGGCCACCCGCCCTTCACCTCGGCCCATCGCGGCTTCTCGACGGCCGCGCCGGAAAACACCATGTCGGCGCTGCACGCGGCATGGAAGACCGGCGCCACGGTCGCCGAGATCGACGCGCGCCTCAGCCGCGACGGCGAGCTGGTGCTGATGCATGACAGCGATCTCCGGCGAACGACCGACGGCCGTGGACTCCTCGCCGACAAGAGCTGGGTCGAGCTTCGCCGCCTCGATGCGGGCCGCTGGTTCGACGAGAGCTTCGCCGGCGAGCGCATTCCGAGCCTCGAGGAGGCGCTGATCTGGGCCAAGGGAAAGATCGGCCTTCTGGTCGAGCTGAAGAATTTTCCCGAGCGCGATCCGCGCTTCGTCGATCGCCTCTTGGCGCTCTTCCACCGGCTCGACGCCGCGGAGGCCGCAATCATCGCCGGGTTCGGCCATCCGACCCTGGCGGAGATCCACCGGCGCGAACCCGCATGGCCGATCCAGATGATCTACTACGCCCGCCTCACCGATCCCGTCGGAGCGGCGCGCGCCTGCGGCGCCGGCTTCGTCTCCCTCGAGCCGGAATTCTGCTTGGCCGAGGATGTGGCCGCCTTGCACGGGGCCGGGATCGCCGTGCTCACCACCGTGCATTCGCTGGAAGACGCGCGCGCCTTCCATGCGATGGGGGTCGATTTCATCGAGGCGAATGACGCGGGCATGCTGGCGATGTCCGTGGAGGAGATCGCCAAGGATCCGGCGGTGGCGGTGTAGCGCCGAGCGCACGGTTCTCTTCTTTCGTCATTCCCGCGGAAAGCGGGAATCCGGGCAACAAACGAGCTCACAGCCCTGGATCCCCGCTTTCGCGGGGATGACGCAATAGAGAGGTCCTACCGCGCGAAGGTGGCGGCGATCTTGTCGGCGAGCAGGCCCAGGGCCTGGCTCATGGCGGCGACGAGGTCGGCAACGGAATCCGAGGCGGGCTTCACCGTCAGGCGGTTCGAATCCTCGGTCACGCCGTTGGCGGCGGTGAGCGTCCAGCGCGCCACGAGCACGATGGTGCCGTCGGGATCGGGATCGAAGCGGGAGAAGTCGATCTGCAGCGTGGCGGCGGCGGGGGTCGCCGTCGGGCTGTCGGCCTTGAAGACCTGCGCCTTCGGCAGGCGCTGGGCGAGATCGCCCACCAGGATGCGGGTGACCATATCGCCGAAGGGCTCGCCCCAGCGGTCGAACTCGGCGACGTCGAGCTGATAGGCGCCGCCATGGCGCACGATCTGCGGGCGGTCGAGATATTTCGGGATCGCCACACTGGCAACCGCCAGGGTCGCGGGGCCGGATTCGAGCTCCGTGCCGGGCTGGATTGCGAGGGAATAGATCTCGGGCGTCGGGCTCGTGCAGCCCGCGAGGCCCGATATTCCGACCGCCGCCGCCAGCACGCCAATCGAGAGAACTCCCCGCCGCGTCACCTGGACTTTCGTCATTGCGATCCCCCGTCCGTCTTGCCGCGCACCAGCGCCTCCGGATGCTGCTCGAGATAATCCGTCAGGACCCGGATCGAGCGCGCGGCGTCCTTCAGCTGCGACATCAGGCTGGTCAGGTCGCGGCTGAACTGCGAATTGGACCCCAGCGTCTTGTCCGCCGAGGCGAGAGTCGTGGTCGCCTGGTTCAGGGCCGCCTGCCCCGCCACGGCCGCGCCCTTGAGTGCGGCGATCAGCGGGCCGGCATCGGTGTTCATGGTTCGGGCCAGGACCCTGACCGAGGTCAGGGCGTCGTTCAGCGACTTCACCGCCTGGGTCAGCTCCGGCCCGTTGACCAGCTTTGAGGCCCCCGACAGCATGTCGTTGGCATTGGCCATGATCTG
>DATHQQ010000234.1:0-10605 GCA_035482595.1 Verrucomicrobiia bacterium | reverse complement strand
CCATGTCTAATCGGGATTTCTTGCGGCGCTGACGCCGCTATCGGCGATGGTCATGACGGAGCGATCGGACGACAACCTCGTCGCCTGCTGGTCTTGCCACGGCCCCGTGGCTGCGGCGGCCCTGTTCTGCCACACTTGCGGTGCGGTGCAGCCGCCGGGCGGCCAGAATCATTTCGCCCGTCTCGGTCTGCCGCGGAGCTTCGAGATCGATGCCGGCGATCTCGACAAGCGTTACTTCGCCTTCCAGCGCAACCTGCATCCCGACCGCTTCGCGCGCAAGACGGCGCGGGAGCGGGCGCTGGCCGAGAGCCAGTCGGCGAGCCTGAACCAGGCCTATGAGACATTGAAGGATCCGCTGCGCCGCGCCGGCTATCTGCTCGAACTCGCGGGAAGGCCGAGTGCGGCGGTCAATGCCGCCACGGTCGGCGACGAGGAGCTTCTGAACGAGGCCTTGGAGAATCGCGAGGCCTTGATGGAGGCCGAGAATGCGGCGGCAGTGGATGAGATCGGAAGCCGCGCGGCTGCCGCGGCCGTGCGCTGCCTTGCCGATCTTGCCGGCGCCTTCGGCCGCGGTGATCTCGATGACGCCGACCGCCTGACTACGCGGATGCGCTATTGGCGCAAACTCGGCGAGGAGGTGCGTTCCAAGCGCCGGTTGCTGGAAGAGACGTCGTGATGAATCTGCTGCAGATCCATGAGCCGGGCGCCACGCCGGATCCCCATGCCGAGGAGCAGGAGCTCGCCATCGGCATCGATCTCGGCACCACCAATACCGTGGCCGCCATCGCCGGCGACAAGGGACCCGAGGTGCTGCGCGCCGCCGATGGCGCCCCGCTGCTGCCCTCCGTGGTGCACTACCTCGAAAACGGGACTGTCGAGGTGGGCGAGGCGGCCCTTGGAGCGCTCACCGATGATCCGGGCGCGGTCGTCGCCTCCATCAAGCGGCTGATGGGCCGCGGGCCGGAGGATGTGCGCCGCCTTGCCGGCCATCTGCCCTTCGAGATCATCCCCGGCGCCGGCATGGTGCGCCTCAAGATCCGCGACCGCGCGCTGACGCCGGTCGAGATCTCGGCCGAGATCCTGCGCGCGGCCAAGGCCCGTGCCGAGAAATCCCTTGGCCGTTCCGTGAGCAAGGCCGTGGTGACGGTCCCCGCTTATTTCGATGATGCCGCCCGCAGTGCCACCAAGGATGCCGCCCGGCTGGCGGGGCTCGAGGTGCTGCGGCTGGTCAACGAGCCGACGGCGGCGGCGCTCGCCTATGGCCTCGACAAGGCGGCCGAAGGTGTCTTCGCCGTCTACGATCTGGGTGGCGGCACCTTCGATATCTCGCTGCTGCGGCTGGAGAAGGGCGTCTTCCAGGTGCTGGCCACCGGCGGCGATACGGCGCTGGGCGGTGATGATTTCGATCATGTGATCGCCGAGCGCTTCCTGGCCGAGCGCGGCGAGGAGGTCTCCGCCGGCGAGGCGAAGCAGGCGCTGCGCCTCGCCCGACGGGTGAAGGAAGAATTGAGCAAGGCCGAGAAGGGACGCTGGACGCTGGAGCTGGGCGACCGTCCCTCCGAGCATGCCCTCGACCGCGCCATGCTGGAGAAGCTCATCGCGGCACCGATCGAGCGCAGCCTCGCCATCACCCGCAATGTGCTGGACGACGCCGGTCTGACCCCGGCTCAGGTCGACGGCGTCGTGCTGGTCGGCGGCTCCACCCGCGTGCCTTTGGTGCGCCGGCGGGTGGCCGAGCTCTTCGGCCGGCCGGCGCTCGCCGATATCGATCCCGATGCGGTGGTGGCGCTGGGCGCGGCCCTGCAGGCGCGCGCCTTGACCCGGGGCAGCGATACGCTGCTGCTCGACGTCATCCCGCTGTCCCTGGGCCTCGAGACCATGGGCGGGATCGTCGAGAAGGTCATCGACCGCAACACGCCGATCCCCGTTGCGAAGGCTCAGGTTTTCACCACCTATCAGGACGGCCAGGGCGGCATGCTGCTGCATGTCGTCCAGGGCGAGCGCGAGACGGTGGATCAATGCCGCTCGCTCGCCCGCTTCGAGCTCAAGGGCATTCCGGCCATGACGGCGGGTGCGGCCCGCATCAAGGTCACCTTCGCCGTCGATGCCGATGGCCTGCTGACCGTGGAGGCGGAAGAGCAGACGCAAAAGGTCCGCGCCGCGGTGGAGGTCAGGCCCTCCTACGGCCTCTCCGATGAGGAGATGGCCCGCATGCTGCGCGACAGCATGGAAAATGCCGAGGAAGATATGCTGCGGCGCCTGCTGATCGAAGCCCAGGTCGATGCCGACCGGGTGCTCCAGGCGCTTTCCGCGGCCATGGCCGCCGATGCGGCGCTGGCGACGGAGGAGGACAAGGCGGCCATCACCGCTGCCGCCGACCGGCTGCGCGCCGCCCGCCAGGGCGAGGATCGCGACCGCATCAACGGCATGATCGAAGCTTTGGAGAAGGCGGCGCTGCCTTTCGCCCAGCGCCGGATCGACCGCGCGATCGGCCAGGCCTTGGCCGGTCGCAGCCTTGACGAGGTCGAGGCTTCCGTGGCTAGTGGCGCCGCCGAATCCGACGCCCAACCGGTGGAAGCCGCCGATCACCAGAGATAGTCGACGTCGTTTGTCAGGAGAGTAGGCGGGATGCCTAAGATGACCTTCATCAAGCCGGACGGCAGCCGCGTCGAGGTCGACGCGCCGCTGGGGTTGTCCGTGCTGGAGATCGCCCACAAGAACAACATCGACCTGGAAGGCGCCTGCGAGGGCTCCTTGGCCTGCTCGACCTGCCATGTCATCGTCGATCCCGAGTGGTACGAGCTGCTGGAGGAGGCGAGCGAGGATGAGGAGGACATGCTGGACCTTGCCTTCGCTTTGACCCATACCTCGCGGCTGGGCTGCCAAATCAAAATCACGCCGGAGCTGGATGGGCTCACCGTGTCGCTGCCCTCGGCGACCCGCAACATGATGCTCGACAAGTAACATGCGCTGGACCGACATCCACGATATCGCCATCGAGCTGGAGGAGCGCCATCCCGACGCGGATGTCGTCAATCTGCGCTTCACCGATCTCTGGAAGTGGGTGCAGGAGCTGCCGGGCTTTGCCGACGATCCCGCCAAGTCGAACGAGAAGATCCTCGAGGCCATCCAGGCGGCATGGCTCGAGGAGCGCGACTGAGGCGCGGCGGGTGAGCGAGATCGCCCCGCCCCTGGGATCGCGCATCGTCGTTGCCATGTCCGGTGGCGTCGACAGCTCGGTGACGGCTGCGCTGCTGCAGCGCCAGGGCTATGATGTCGTCGGCATCACGCTCCAGCTCTACGACCATGGCGAGGCCACATCGCGAAAGGGCGCCTGCTGCGCCGGCCAGGACATCCATGACGCGCGTCGCGTCGCCGACCGGCTGGGCATTCCCCATTATGTCCTCGACTATGAGAGCCGCTTCCGGCGCGAGGTGATGGCGGATTTCGCCGCCAGCTATCAGGCGGGCGAGACGCCGATCCCCTGCGTGCGCTGCAATCAGCGGGTCAAGTTCCGCGATCTGCTGGAGAACGCCCGCGAGCTCGGCGCCGTCGCGCTCGCCACGGGCCATTACGCCCGCATCCAGCAGGGCGCTGCCGGCCGGGAGCTGCACAAGGCCGCCGATGGCGATCGCGACCAGAGCTATTTCCTCTTCGCCACCACGCCCGCCCAGCTCGATTTCCTGATGTTCCCCCTGGGCGGCAAGACCAAGCCCGAGATTCGGGCGCTGGCCGCCGAGTTCGATCTGCCGGTGGCCGAGAAGCCCGACAGCCAGGATATCTGCTTCGTGCCCCAGGGCCGCTACGCCCGCGTCGTGGAGCGCCTGCAGCCGGGCGCGGCAGAGCCAGGCGAGATCGTCGATCTCGAGGGCCGCGTGCTGGGGCGCCATGAGGGCGTGATCCATTATACCGTCGGTCAGCGCCGCGGCCTCGGCATCGCCGGAGCCGAACCCCTTTACGTCGTCCGTCTCGAGGCCTCCCGCCGGCGCGTGGTCGTCGGCCCGAAGGCGGCGCTCGGCTGCACCGGGGCCCTCCTGCGCGAGGTCAATTGGCTGGACGGCGAAGAGCCGGCTCCCGAAGGCCTGCCCGTCGCCGTCAAGCTGCGCTCGGCGAGCCCCGCCGTGCCGGCCCTGTTGCTGCCCGGCGGCGAGGTCCGCTTCGCCGCGCCCGAGGCCGCGGTGGCGCCGGGCCAGGCTTGCGTGTTCTATCGCGACAGCCGCGTGCTGGGCGGCGGCTTCATCGCCCGCTCCCTCCAGGCAGAGGCGGCATGAGCACGAGCGAACTCGTCGATATCCTGCGCAAGCGCGCCCTCGGCTTTCCCAAGCTGGGCTACAAGGTGAAAGTGCAGCTGGAGGAGGGCGGCATCATCTTCTGGGACGGCACCGCCGACCAGCCGATGGTGAGCGAGGAGGACGGCGAGGCCGACACCACGCTCCGCCTCTCCGAGGACAATTTCCGCAAGCTGCTCGACGGCAATCTCGACCCGACGCTCGCCTATATGACCGGCAAGCTGAAGGTCGAGGGGAAGCTCGGCGTGGCCATGAAAATCAACAGCCTGCTGAGCGACTGAACCCCGCGAGGCCCTCTCCGGGCCACGGTTGACAGCAGCGGAGGCTTCGCCCTATATCCCTGCCTTCTTGCGCATCGGCGGCGGGGTAGCTCAGCTGGTTAGAGCAGCGGAATCATAATCCGCGTGTCGGGGGTTCGAGTCCCTCTCCCGCTACCAATCTTTTCAATACCTTAGACAACAACAGCCGGCCGGTTGGTCTGGCCATAGTCTCGTGTTTCGGCGAGCTGCACCTCGCCGCGCGGATTAGCCGGTCAATCGCCTTGGAAATGTGCAGCTCGGCGATCTGGCTGTCGCCGAGATAGAGGATGCCGGAGAAGGCGTCGAGCAGTCCCCTTTACATCCTCTCGTGCTGGCGCGTCGGGTCTGCGGATGCTGCGCTGCGCATGTGCTTCTCGCTCCGCCTCCGTTCGGGGGCTACGGCGGCAATTTCCGTGCTGGCACGTCTGACTAGCTGAACCGGCCCCGAGCAAAGAGATCATCCCTGATCCAAGGTCAGGCATTGCGGGAAAAGCCGCACCGCTCTCGCCTATGGCCTGCTCAAGGATACAATTCATGACTTGAATCAGCCGGTCTCCCCAGGGGACCCCGAGAACCCGGCCGGCTGACCCGAACTCGATCCCCGTTAACAGGCTGCTGAAGAAGTCAGTCGCGTTCGGCCAGGGGGCCAGAATCGTTGACCATAGCGTTTCCGGCGCCGAAACATGACGTGGGCCGGTGCGGCCGGGTCGAGGCGTGCCTGTCATTCGTACGGGCCTCGCCGTGGAAGTGCGGGTCGGCTCAGTCGCTATTCGCTCCGGAAGTTTTCGATCATGTCCGCAAGGCGCCCCGGGTCCGTTACGACAAGGGAATTGTGGTCGCGACTCACGATTCCCTGGCGGCCCAGATCGCTCAAGGCGCGGGCCACTGTTTCTCGCGTCGTGCTGACGCGGCTCGCGATATCAGCATGGAGGGGGAAGGGCGTGATTCGCAACGTGCCGTTGTCGCCAACCGCCGACCTCGCTATGCGCAGAACCTCCGCGTAAACGCGATTGTGCGCCCCCAGGCTGCTCAGCTCCATGATGCGGTTGTTGGAAACTCGCACGATATCCGCAAGCCGCTTCAGCATGATGACGGCCACGGCGGAATGTTCCCTGATGGCATCGCACAGAGTGTCGGGAGCCATAATGGCGAGTAGCGTCTCGGTGGTCGCTACGACAGTGGCACAGCGCGGTCCGCCATCGATGGCCGCCAACTCGCCGAACAGATCGCCATGCCGAAGGTTGGCGAATGTCACTTGGCGGCCCGAGAGGGAATAGTTGACGACCCTGACTGCGCCCGAGATGACGAAGAACACCTCCCTCGATTCGGTCTCGCTGTCGATGATCTGCTGACCGCAGCTATAGAAACACCACCGACAGCTCTGCTCATAGGACCGCCGCACCTCGGCAGGCAGGCCCGCGAACAGAATCACGTCCTTGAGACTGCGCTCACTATCCGTTGTCATCGCGCGCTCCAGATTGACCGATATTCCCCATAGACCGCCGCGCCGCGCGAAAAATTCCCCTAGGCCCGAAAATAGTACCCGGGTCGGCGCGGGCGGCGGCCCACTCGTCCTCCCAGGCGATCGATGGGGTCTGCCAGCACCCTGATCCGCGCGCTTCCGCGAACGCTAGATCACCATCCTGTGAGCTGTGACCAGGATCACTGGAGCGTTGAACGTTGCAAGCGACGCTCGATCCAACAGGAGGCGATAGAACATGCAGCGCAGCGTCCTCCTGGCTTTTGACCCAGCTGCTCAGGAGATGGAATATGAAGCATATGTCATTCCAGATGGTGTGTAGGGCGGATCTCCAACCGCAACGGCACACCAATCTTCAGATGTTCAATATGAAGACGCCCTTCGCAAGACGGCTCCGCCTCGCAGGCGCGATGGGATTGCTGGCGGCTGCGATCCTGGTTCTTCCGATCAAGGCCGATCCGGTCGATCCCTTCGGCTATGTCAGTACTTGGGCAGCCGTCGCTGGCGGAGACCATGGCGGCGCCATGGACCAGGTGAACCTCAATGCGAATACAACATACACAAGCTACGCGACCGACCCCGTCGCACCGGTGACCCCTTGCCAATCCTGCTATGGAGGGTCAGGCACCGACGCTCAGAACCTCGGCTCCTATGAATACGGGCACTCAGTTCCCTGCAGGTCCTGCTCAAGCGGCGCCACGGGGAAGTGAGAAGTCGAATCGAAGGGCATGCCGTGCAGCGCCCGCCTCTGGCGTGCGCTGCACCTCGTCGATGGAGGCGGCTGAGACCGGATTGCCAAGGCCTCACGCTCGAACGCGGCGCAGCGCCGAAGAGCGGAACGAATGTCAGCTCCACCCCCCCGGGGGAGCCGCAAATCCCTCTACTTTCGCGACTCCCCGCTATGAATCGGCCGTTCCGAGGCTGATGGCCGCTCCGCCTCGGCCCGCTGTGTCTTTGTCGCGGCAGGTTGCATCGGTAACCTGGGATGGGTTGCGGATCCGGTCCGGCACGCCCTAACATCGCTTGTTAATTTACAATGAGCTTGATCTGTCCCTCCCGTCATCCCACCTTCGCGGGACGGACGATAGAGTGTGAAGCAAGAGACACCTCTCCAGGCCTCGAAACACCCCAAAAACCCAAACCGAGAGAGAAGCAATGGCAGGCGAATCGGCGATCGGACGTTTTGGAAGCGGCCGCGACGTGCTGCGGATCGAGGATGCGGCATTGCTGGCCGGCGCCGGCCAGTTCACCGACGACGTCTCGCTGCCGGGGCAGGCCTATCTCAGCTTCCTCCGCTCGCCCCACCCCCATGCGCGCATCGTCTCGATCGATACCGCCGCCGCTTTGGCCATGCCGGGGGTGATCGCGGTCCTGACCGCTGCGGACCTCGCCAAGGCCGGGGTGAAGCCGCAGCCGCTGGCTCCCATGTTCAAGCGTCCGGACGGCTCGCCGGGGGCCACGCCCCTGCGGCCTGCCCTGGCCCAAGAGAGCGTCCGCTTCGTCGGCGAGGCGGTCGCAGCCGTGATCGCCGAGACCCGCGGGCAGGGCAAGGACGCCCTGGACGCGATCGAGGTCGCGTATGAGGCGCTGCCGGTCGTCACTACCATCGCCCAGGCGACGGCAGCCGATGCCCCGATCCTCTGGCCGGAGGCGACCGGCAATATCGCGGCCCAGATGAAGCATGGCGATGCCGCTGCGACCCAGGCGGCCTTCGAGGCCGCCGCCCATATCGTATCGCTGGACCTCGTGAACCAGCGCGTGGCACCCACGCCGATGGAGCCGCGCAGCACGCTCGCCAGCTACGATGCCGCCGGCGACCGGCTGACGCTGCGTCTCTCCAACCAGATGCCCTCGGGCGCGCGCGATGCCCTTTGCGGCCTTCTCGGCCTTCCGGCGGAAAAGGTGCGGGTCGTCGTGGGCGATGTCGGCGGCGGCTTCGGCATGAAGACCGGCATCCATCCCGAGGACATCGTCGCCGCCTTTGCCGCGCGGCAGCTGAAGCGCCCGGTGAAATGGACGGCGGAGCGGATCGAGGAGTTCCTGGCCGCCACCCATGGGCGCGATGTCGAGAGTCATGCCGAGCTCGCCCTCGACGCGAACGGCAAGGTTCTGGCCTATCGCGTGCGCTCCATGGCCAATGTGGGCGCCTATGCCGGCACGGTGGGGATCATCATCCAGCTGCTCATCGGCCCCTGGGTCGGGACCAGCATCTATGACATCAAGCCGATCGATTTCGAATTCAATGCCGTGCTGACCAATACTACGCCGGTCGCAGCCTATCGCGGCGCCGGGCGGCCCGAGGCGATCTATCTCATCGAGCGCCTCTTCGATGCCGCCGCCCGCAAGCTCGGCCTCGATCCGGAGGAGATCCGCCGCCGCAATCTCATCAAGCCGGAGCAGATGCCCTATACCAATGCGATGGGGCAGGTCTACGACAGCGGCAAGTTCGGCTCCATTCTCGACCAGGCCTTGACGCTCGCCAAATGGCAGGATTTTCCGAGCCGGGAGGCGGAATCACGCGCCCGCGGCAAGCTGCGCGGCAGGGGTCTCGCCTCCTTCCTCGAATGGACCGGCGGGAATGTCTTCGAGGAGCGGGTGACCGTCGCGGTCTCCGGTGCCGGCGAGATCGAGGTCTATGCCACGACCATGCCCATGGGACAGGGGATCGAGACCTCCTATGCGCAGCTCGTCGTCGATGTCTTCGGCGTACCGATCGAGAAGATCCGCATGGTCCATGGCGACACCGACCGCGGCTCCGGCTTCGGCAGCGCCGGATCGCGCTCGCTGTTCGTCGCGGGCTCGGCGATCCGTCATGCCTCGGAGACGGCGGTGGCGACGGGGCGCGAGCTCGCCGGCGGCGCGCTGGAAGCCGCCGGCGCCGATATCGAATATGCCGAAGGCGTCTTCCAGGTCGCCGGCACCGATCGCCGCATCGGCCTCTTCGAGCTGGCCGACCGTCAGCCCGAGCATCGGATCTTCATCGACGCCACGAGCAAGGTGGATGGGCCAAGCTGGCCGAACGGGGCCCATATCTGCGAGGTCGAGGTCGATCCGGAGACCGGGGCCGTCGAGGTCGTCTCCTATGTCTCGGCCAATGATGTCGGCCGCGTCGTCAATCCCATGATCGTGCGCGGCCAGCTCGACGGCGGCGCCGTCCAGGGCATCGGCCAGGCGCTGGGCGAGGAGATGGCCTATGACAGTGACACCGGCCAGGCGACCACGGCGAGCTTCATGGATTACATGATGCCGCGGGCCGACATCATCCGCGATTTCAGCCATATCCTCGACCAGTCGATCCCCTGCCGCAACAACCCGCTGGGCGCCAAAGGGGTGGGGGAGCTCGGCACGATCGGGGCCACGCCGGCGGTCGTCAACGCCGTCGCCGATGCCTTGGTGCGCGCCGGCCATGCCGACCGCGCCGACCGGATTCAGATGCCGCTCACCCCGGCGAAGGTCTGGGAAGCGCTGCAGTAGCCGATCATTGCGCCAGGGCGCGATGGCCCTGGGCTGAATGACCCGTGCGGAAGTCGTTCCGACCCGTGCGATCCTGGCCGCGCAGCAGCCAGATCGGTCTATTGGCGAAATCGATGGTGTAGCCGCTGATCGCGCTGCGATCCATCAGCCCGCGGTCGAAGAGGGAGGTCGCCGGCATGTAGCGGATGGCGACTCCGGCCCGGCGCCGGGGCGAGGGGTTGGGGTTGGAGCCGTGGATCAGATAGACGTCATGCATCGACATCTGCCCGGGCTCCAGCTCGATATCCCAGGCGGTGGCCGGATCGAACTGCTCCGGCCGGACCGATTGGCGCAGCACCAGGTCGGTGCGGTCCTCCTGCATATGGGCGTATAGCTTCTCGCCACGGTGAGAACCGGGGATGACGCGCAGGCACCCATTCTCCGTGGTCGATGAATCCAGCGCCACCCAGACCGTGCAGGTCGCCAAGGGCCGGATCGGCCAGTAATGCCCGTCCTGATGCCAGGGCACGGCCATGCCGTCGCCGCCGGGCTTGCAGAAGACCTGGCAGCCCCAGAGGATGATGTCGGGGCCGATCACCTGCTCGACCAGATCGAGGATCGCGGGGTTGTGCGCCAGATCGAGGAAGTCGCGGCTGCCCCGCACCCCCTCGCCATTGTCCCCATCGATGTGAATGCTGACCAGCCGCTCGGGCCGGACTCCCGGATTCTCGGCGATCAGCCGGTCGAGGGTCGCGCGCAGCCGATCGATCTCGCTTGCCGGCAGACGGTATCGCGGAACGACGATCCCGCTCTTACGATATTGCTCGACCTCCCGGGGCGCCAAGCGCGGCATGACGGAACGCCTCCTTCAATCCGGCCTTACGGGCAGCATAGCCGTGGCGGCATCGTTGAACAATCAGCCCCGGTACCCTCCGCGTCATCCCCGCGAAAGCGGGGATCCAGGGCTACCGGCAGGCTTTTGAACATGTGGCCCTGGATTCCCGCTTTCGCGGGAATGACGGAAGAGGGAGGCGGATATGACGGGAGACGTTAGGCTTTCGCCGTAGCTAATCGAAATCCCCGC
>DATHQQ010000233.1:0-4126 GCA_035482595.1 Verrucomicrobiia bacterium | reverse complement strand
GTGATCGCCTTGGCGCTTCGGCCAGGCGCCCTTCACCGCAAGCGCGATGCCCGGGGGCGCCTTGGCATCGACATGGACCGGCATCAGAAGCTCGCCGGCGTCGTTCGAGAGGCGCGCCATGGCGCCCTCCACCAGGCCGCGCGCCGCTGCATCCTCAGGATGCAGGGTGATGCCCTCGGAAGCGAGCTTGGCCTCGTTATGCGGCTCATTGCCGTAGCTGGTGTTCATCGCCCAGGCCGAGGCGGGAGAGAGCAGGCGGAGCAGGCCTGCCGCCGGCCGCGGATCGACATGGGAGAGCGGAATGCGCGGCAGGCCCATGGCCTCGGCCCGGGCCGAGGCGATCTCGATCTTGCCGCTGGGCGTGGGGAATTTGCCGTCGGCGAATTGCAGCACCGGCTCGGCGAAGAGCTCGACGGTGCCCCGCGACTTCAGCGCGGCAAAGCCGTCCTTGATGCCGGCCTGGGCACAGAGCTGGTCGAGCATGGTGGGATCATCCTCGAAGAGCTCGGGCTCGTTGAAGCCCATGGCGCGGGCAAGGCGGCGGAAGATCTCTTGATTGGGCAAGGCCTCGCCCAGGGGCTCCATCGCCTGCACCTGCGGCGACAGGGTCAGATTGAAATAGGGCGAGACGATATCGTCGAACTCCAGGAAGCTCGCAGCCGGCAGGACGAAATCGGCGAAATCGGCGGTGTCGGTCTGGAACAGATCGGCCACCACCGTCAGCAGATCCTCGCGCTTCAGCGCCCGATGCAGGCGCGCCTGATCGGGATTGGAGGCGGCGATGTTGATGTTCCAGCAGAAGAGGGCGCGCATGCGCGAGGGCTCGGCCAGATCGCTCGCCAGATCCATATGGCTCATCTTGCGCTCGGGCTCGCGGCGCAGACGCGGGGCTGAGAGATAGTCGCCGTCGAGGCCTTTGCGGCCGCCGCCGTTGAGGTAGTAGAAACCCGCGCCCGGCTTGCCGATATTACCCGTCGCCACCGGCAGCAGCGCGCAGGCGCGGAAGACATTGCCGCCCATGGGCTGGCGCTGCAGCCCCTGACCAAGCCACATGAGCGAGGGCCCGCGGCCATAGATCCGTGCCGCTTCTTCGATCAGCCGTGCGGGCACGCCAGTGGTGGCCTCGCCCCATTCCGGTGTGCAGGCATCAAGAGTTGCTTCGACCTCTTCCCAGCCCAGGGCATGGCGATCCAGGTAATCGCGGTCGAGCAGGCCCTCGCGGCGGATGACATGCAGAAGCGCGAAGGCGAGGGCGGAATCGCTGCCGGGGAAGGGTTGGAGATGGAGATCGGCCGCCGCTGCCGTGGCATGGCGGATCGGATCGATGACGATCTTGCGGGCCGGGGATTCCGGCAGCCATTGCTTGTGGGCATGAGGAGCCGAGGCCGAGGGGTTGGCGCCCCAGACCAGGATGCAGGCGGCATCGCGTGCCGCGCGCGGATCGAAGCCGGTATAGGAGCTGCCGAAGACGAGATCGAGGGCCACATGGCCGGCGAGATTGCAGATGCTGTCGGGCTCGATCTCGCTGGCGCCCAGACGGTTGAAGAAGCGGGCGGGAAAGGTGCCGGCGATGAGGGAGCAGGTGCCGGTGTAATGGGTATGCCAGATTCCCGCTGGCCCGCTCTCCGCGACAATGCGCTGCAGCCGGGCCGCGATCTCGCCCAGCGCCTCGTCCCAGGAGACGGCGGTGAAGCGGCCTTCGCCCTTGGGGCCGATGCGCTTCAAGGGATGCTGGAGCCGCTGGGCGGCATCGCGCCAGACGCCGTTATAGGCCAGCGCGCATTTGCCGCAGAGGGCGCCGCGCGCGACCGGATGATCGGGGTCGCCCATCACCTTGGTGATGACACCCCGGCGCTTGATCACGGCGATGCCGCAACTGTCGTAGCAGTCCCGCGGACAGGTGGTGCGGATGATGGTCTTGTCGCCGGGCATGGAGCCTCTCCGATCCTGGTCGGGCGAAGCTAGCGCCACCGCCGGCGCTTTGAACAGGGCCAGTTTGCAAGCTAAAGTGCAACCACCCCGCCAAGGCTCAACCCCCCATGACCGAGACCGACGCCCACCGCACCAGAACCGGCATGCTCTATGCGCTCGCCACCTTCGGCGCCTGGGGGCTCAACCCCTTCTACTTCAAGGCGGTGGACCAGATTCCGGCCCTCGAGGTGCTGGCCCATCGGGTGGTCTGGTCGAGCCTGCTTCTGGGCCTGTTGATCTGGTGGGGCGGGCAGTGGCGCCAGGTCGTCATGGCGACGACGACCCGTCGCACACTGGCCACCCTGGTGCTGACCTCCCTCATCATCGGTTGCAATTGGCTGATCTATATCCATGCCATCTACAGCAACCAGGTGCTGCAGAGCAGCCTCGGCTATTTCATCAATCCGCTGGTCAATATCCTTTTTGGCCGCCTGTTCCTCGGCGAGCGGCTGAGCCGCGCCCAGATGGCGGCGGTCGGACTGGCCGGCGCCGGCGTGCTCAATCTCGCCATCGTCTATGGCGAGATGCCCTGGCTCGCTTTGGGCCTGGCGGGGACCTTCGCAACCTATGGTTTGCTCCGCAAGCTGGCCCGGGTGGAGGCCCTGCCTGGCCTCTTCATCGAGACACTGCTGCTGTTTCCCGCTGCCTTGGCCGTGATCTTCGTCATGGGCACGCGCTTCGGGCAGATGGATCGCACGACCGACCTGCTCCTCATATTGGCTGGGCCGGTGACGGCGCTGCCTCTGATGTGGTTCACCCATGCGGCCCGGCGGCTCAAGCTCTCCGTGCTCGGATTCTTCCAATATCTCTCGCCGAGCTGCCAATTCCTGCTTGCCATCTTCGCCTTCGGCGAGCATTTCGGGGCGGCGCATTACGTGACCTTCGCCTGCATCTGGACGGCCATCGCGATCTTCACTTTGGCGCCGCGGTTGGGGCGCCAAAGCAGGATTCACGGGTCAGCTTAAGTCAAGCTGACCCGTGAATCCTGCTCTGCTTAACAGATTCAAGCCTGATCATCTCAAACCTTTCGGCTTGAGATGATCAGGCTCGAGGGCCCCGGCCGGGCTGCCACCTTGAGGCGATCATTACCAATTATTCATCCTCGGGCGCGTTGACCCGGACCAGACTCCGCGCATAGTGAGTCCTTCGAAGGGGGTTGCACCGAAAGCTACGGAACAAGGAGCTCGTCATGAGCAAGTTGAACCGCATCGCCATGGCGGTGCTATTGGCCCAGCCCCTCGTCGTCGGCGCTGGCGCCGCCTTCGCCTTCGCGATGGTCGACCGCGATTCCGCGTCCGGTCCGGGCCTCGTCACTTCCGATGCCCAGCTCGACAATCTTTCCGATCAGTTCGCCAGGGGCTGGATCACGACTCCGGTCTATTACGAGAGCCTGCTGCGCCCGGAATGGGTGCCGGAGGGCAGCACCGATGCGATGCCCGTGACCCTGGCGCCGACCACGCCGGTCAAGGAGCAATAGCTCCAGGCCCTCGGACAGAGCCCTAATCGGGGACCCACGCGATCCTCAGCACATTGGTGGCGCCGGGAGTGCCGAAAGGCACGCCGGCGGTGATGACGAGGCGCTGGCCAGGCTCGGCCAGGCCTTCCTCCCGCGCGATGCGGCAGGCCTTGTCCACCATCTCCGAGAAGCTGTCGACGTCGCTGGTCTCCACGCAATGGGTGCCCCAGACCACGGCCAGGCGCCGCGCGGTCTCGCGCATGGCGGTGAGGCAGATAATCGGTACTTCCGGCCGCTCGCGCGCCGCGCGCAGCGCCGTCGAGCCCGAGGTTGTGTAGGTGATAATCGCCGCTGCCGAGAGGGTATGGGCCACCTGCGCCGCGGCGGCACTGATGGCATCGGGTGCCGTCGCATCGGGTTCGGGATGCTGGGCGCCCATGAGGCGGCGATAGAGCGGGTCGCGCTCCACCCGCGCGATGATGCGGTTCATCATCGACACGGCTTCGATGGGATATTGGCCCATGGCGGTTTCCGCCGAGAGCATCATGGCATCGGCGCCGTCATAGACGGCCGTCGCCACATCCGAGGCCTCGGCGCGGGTCGGGGCCGGAGAATGCACCATGGAATCGAGCATCTGGGTCGCCACCACCACCGGCTTGCCGGCGAGGCGGCAGGCGCCGACGATGCGCTTCTGGGCGC
>DATHQQ010000232.1:0-2858 GCA_035482595.1 Verrucomicrobiia bacterium | reverse complement strand
CTGCGGGAAGCGGGCGAGGTCGCGGGTGAGCGGCTTCACCGGGAAGGGGTAGAGCTGCTCCAGACGCATCAGATAGATATTGTCGATGCCGCGCTTGGCGCGCTCCTCGAACAGATCGTAATAGACCTTGCCGCTGCACAGAACCACGCGCCTGATCTCGGCATCGGGCTTCAGGGTCCCGGTATCCCTGAGCACGCGGTGGAAGGAGGATTGCGGCCCCATGGCCCCCAGCCGCGATACCGCCAGCTTGTGGCGCAGCAGCGACTTCGGCGTCATGACGATCAGGGGTTTGCGGAAATTGCGATGCACCTGGCGGCGCAGCGCATGGAAGTAATTCGCCGGGGTCGTGCAATTGACGACCTGGAGATTGTCCTCGGCGCAGAGCTGGAGATAGCGCTCCAGCCGGGCGGAGGAATGCTCCGGCCCCTGCCCCTCATAGCCATGGGGCAGCAGCATGACGAGGCCCGACATGCGCAGCCATTTCGCCTCGCCGGAGGTGATGAACTGATCGATGATCACCTGGGCGCCATTGGCGAAATCGCCGAACTGCGCCTCCCAGATCACCAGCGCCTTCGGGTCGGCAAGGCTGAATCCGTATTCGAAGCCCAGCACGCCGGCTTCCGACAGGGGGCTGTCGATCACCTCGAGCGCGCCCTGCCCGGGGCGGATGTTGTTCAGCGGGAGATAGGGATGCTCGTCCTCCTGATCGACCAGCACCGCATGGCGCTGGGAGAAGGTGCCGCGGCCGCTGTCCTGGCCCGAGAGCCGGACGCGCACGCCCTCGTCGAGCAGCGAGCCGAAGGCCAGCGCCTCGCCCGTCGCCCAGTCGATCCCCTCGCCGGATTCCAGCGCCTGACGGCGGGCCTCCAGCACGCGCACGACCTTGCGGTTGGGATGGAAATCCGCCGGCAGCTGGGTGATCGCGCCGCCGATGCGCTGCAGCGCTTCCAGCGGCACGGTGGTCTCCCCGCGCCGGTCGTCGCCCGAGGCGATGGCGAGCCCGGCCCAGGCGCCTTCCAGCCAATCGGCCTTGTTGGGCTTGTAGCTCGTCGCCGCCTCGAATTCCCGTTCCAGCCGGTCGTAGAACTCGGCCACCATACGGTCGCCCTCGCCGGGGCCGATGGTGCCATCTTCCGTCAGCCGCTGGGCGTAGATGGCGCGGGCCGTCGGATGCTTGGCGATGGTCCGGTACATCAGCGGCTGGGTGAAGGCCGGCTCGTCGCCCTCGTTATGGCCGAAGCGCCGGTAGCAGAACATGTCGATGACCACGTCCTTCTTGAACTGCTGGCGGAACTCGGTGGCGATGCGCGTGACATGCACCAACGCCTCCGGATCGTCGCCGTTGACGTGGAAGATCGGCGCCTGGACGATCTTGGCGACCTCCGAGCAATAGGGGCCGGAGCGCGACTGCACCGGATTGGTGGTGAAGCCGATCTGGTTGTTGATGATGAAATGCATCGTGCCGCCGATGCGATAGCCCTTGAGCTCGGAGAGGTCGAGAGTCTCGGCCACCAGCCCCTGCCCGGCGAAGGCGGCATCGCCATGGAGCAGCAGGGCCATGGTCTGGCTGCGCTCCGGATCGTTCTTCTGGTTCTGCTTGGCGCGCACCTTGCCCAGCACCACCGTGTTGACCGCCTCCAGATGGGAGGGGTTGGCGGTCAGCGACATATGGACGTTGCGGCCGTCGAACTCCCGGTCGGCGGAGGTGCCGAGGTGGTATTTGACGTCGGCCGAGCCCTGGACATCCTCCGGGTTGGCGGGATTGCCCTGGAACTCCGAGAAGATGGCCGAGAAGGGCTTGCCGATGAAATTGGCCAGCACGTTCAGCCGGCCGCGATGGGCCATGCCCACCACCACCTCGTTGACGCCGAGCTGGCTGCCGCGCTTCAGGATCTGCTCCAGCGCCGGGATCGTGGTCTCGCCGCCGTCCAGCCCGAAGCGCTTGGTGCCGGTGTATTTGCGGTCGAGGAAGCGCTCGAAGACCTCGGCCGCGGTCAGCCGCTCCAATATCGCGAGCTTGCCCTTGGCGGTGAATTCGGTCTGGTTGCGGATCGATTCGATGCGCTCCTGGATCCAGGCCTTCTGGGCCGGATCCTGGATATGCATGAACTCGACGCCGATCTTGCCGCAATAGGTGGCGCGCAGCTGGGCCAGGATCTGGCGGAGCGTCGCCGTCTCGAGGCCCATGACATTGCCGATGAAGATCGGCCGGTCCATATCGGCCTCGGTGAAGCCATAGGTCTTCGGGTCGAGCTCGGCATGGGGCAGGATCGGCTTCAGGCCCAGGGGATCGAGATCGGCCTCCAGATGGCCGCGCACGCGATAGGAGCGGATGAGCTGGAGGGCGCGGATCGAATCCGTGGCCGCGGCGCGCAGCGCCTCGATGCTGGCCGCCTCCGCTACGCTCGCCGCGGGCCTCTCCGCCACGGCGGCTGCCGCGCCATTGGCGCCATTGGCGAGCGCAGGTGGCGCGCTGCCGTTGGTCATGATCTCAGGGCGGGGCGGCGCCCAGCTCGCGCCGCGCAGATCCGCCAGCGCCCCCGCCCCCTCCTCGCCCAGGGAGGCGAAATAGGCCCGCCAGCCCGGATCGACGGATTGAGGATCCTTCGCATAGCGGGCGTATAGCTCGACGATGAAGGCCGCGTTCGGCCCGGACAGGAAGGAAGTCTCGCTCTCTTGCTCTCGCATCATTCCGCTCGTTGCCATTGCCGGCCGCGGGGAGCTTGGCGCTCCCGAGGGGCGGGCTATCCCTTTAACACCCGCAACATGGTGCTTCCGAGGCTCGCAGGCGAGTCCGCAACCGTGATTCCGGCATTTTTCATGGCCTCGATCTTGTCCTCCGCGCCTCCGCGCCCGCC
>DATHQQ010000231.1:0-14161 GCA_035482595.1 Verrucomicrobiia bacterium | reverse complement strand
GGACCTGGGCCAAAGACTCGCTGGCCCAGGGCACGGCGGCAAGACTGCCCGGCACGGGATAGAGCGTCGTGTCGGGATCGCCGTCGCTGAAGCCGCGCCCGACCGGATCGCTGGAATCGCCATTGATATCGAGGAGGAAATGGGATTGGGGCGACTGCACCCCCTCGGCATAGAGGCCGGCAAGCTTGTCGACGGGACAGCGCTTGCCGCGGGGCCGGCCACAGATATCGACATAGAGCGCATCGACATAGCGGATATCGGGATGGCGCTCGAGGAACAGCCGCGGCTCGGCGAAATCGGCGATGTCTTTCATGGCGGGCTCTCCTGGCCGTGATTGGTAACATGGCCCCCGGGAAGTACGATAGGCGCCCGAAAGGTAGGGCATGAGCGAGGAAGCCAAGCAGAGGCCGGCGGCCAAAGATGCCAAGCCCGCCGATCGCCGGGGGCGGATGCGGCCCATCGCCGCCGAGCTGCCCGGGCTCATCGGCAAGCCCCTGGGCCGGCGCGGCTTCGGGGAGGGTGGGCTGATCAAGGATTGGGCGGCCGTCGTCGGCGAGGAGGTCGCCCGTCATGCCAAGCCCCTGAAGCTCGCCTTTCCCCGCGGCGAGCGGCGCGACGGCACCTTGATCCTCCGGGTGCGCGGCAGCTTTGCCGTCGAGTTGCAGCATATGGCCCCCCAGTTCCTGGAGCGCATCAACGGCTACCTGGGCTATGGCGCGGTGGCGCGGCTCAAATTCGAGCAGGGCCGCCTGCCCCGCCCCAAGCCTCCGGCTCTCGCCGAGCCAGGCGCTCTGGCCCCGGCGGAGGAGCGCCACCTCGCCCGGGACCTGGGCAAAATCGAGGATCCCGAGCTCCGCCAGGCCCTGGAAGGCCTGGGCCGGGCGGTCAAGGGGTTGCGCCGCCACCCGAATCCTGCCAAATAGCCCGAAAATCCGGCCCTCGCTGCCAGGAGGCACTATGCGCAAGATATGGATCGTCGCGGCTCTGCTGGCACTATTAGTGCCTGGGAGTGTCATGGCCGCCGATGTGGATCAGCTCTATCCCGACGATATGTATCTCGGCAAAGCCGATGCCAAAGTCACGGTCATCGAATATGCCTCCCTCTCCTGCCCCCATTGCGCCAATTTCAACAAGGATGTCCTGCCCAAGATCAAGGCGGAGTACATCGACAAGGGCTTGGTGCGTTGGGTCTTCCGCGACTATCCCCTGAACCGCCCGGCCTTCCAGGCGGCGATCCTCGCTCATTGCGGCTCGCCGATGCGCTATTTCGGCCTGGTCGACACCCTATTCCAGAGCCAGGATTATTGGCTGACCCAGTCGGACCCGATGACGGCCCTGAAGCAGATCGGCGCCAGCGTCGGCATCGACGACAAGGCCTTCGAGGCCTGCCTCCATGACGAAGCGCTGAAGACCAAGATCCTGACCCGGGTCCAGGAAGCCAACGACAAATACAAGATCGACGCGACGCCCACCTTCGTCATCAAGGGCGTGACCCATGCCGGCGAGCTGCCCTATGAGGATTTCAAGAAGCTGCTCGACCAGGCGCTCGGACAGTCTTGATGGCGATGATCGCGGCCTGCTCTGCCAGCCCGGCCTGACCCTTGGTCCAGTTCACCAAGCTCCGCCTCACCGGCTTCAAATCCTTCGTCGATTCCACCGAGCTTGTGATCGATTCGGGGCTGACCGGCATCGTCGGCCCCAACGGCTGCGGCAAATCCAATCTCGTCGAGGCCCTGCGCTGGGTGATGGGCGAGACCTCTGCCAAGCGGATGCGCGGCGGCGAGATGGACGACGTCATCTTCGCCGGCAATTCGGGCCGCCCCTCGCGCAATGTCGCCGAGGTCGAGGTCGTCCTCGACAATGCCGACCGCAAGGTGCCGGCGATGTTCAACGAGTTCGAGCAGCTCGAGGTGCGCCGGCGGATCGACCGCGGCGCCGGCTCCTCCTATGAGGTGAACGGCAAGGAGGCGCGCGCCCGCGACGTGCAGCTGCTCTTCGCCGATGCCTCCACCGGCGCCCATTCCACGGCGCTGGTGAGCCAGGGGCGGATCGGGGCGCTGATCAATGCCAAGCCGACCGACCGCCGTGGGCTCCTGGAAGAGGCCGCCGGAATCACCGGCCTGCATTCCCGGCGCCACGAGGCCGAGCTGCGCCTGCGGGCGGCCGAGGCCAATCTCGCCCGCCTCGACGATGTCATCATCACCTTGGAAAGCCAGCTCCAGGCGCTGAAGAAGCAAGCCCGCCAGGCGGTGCGCTATCGCAATATCGCCGGCCAGCTGCGCCGGGCCGAGGCGGTGCTGCTGCATCTGCAATGGCTGGAGGCGGCGAGCCGCAGCGAGCAGGCCGATGCCGCCTTCACCGCCGCCGAGACGGCGGTCGCCGAGACGACGGGTGCTGCAGCCGCCGAAGCCACCCGCCAGGCCGATGCGGCGACGGCCTTGCCGCCGCTGCGCCAGACCGAGGTCGAGGCCGCCGCCGAGCTCCAGCGCCTCACCATCGCCCAGGCCAGCCTGGAGGAAGAGGAGAAGCGGGTGCTGGCCGCCGCCGCCGAATCCCAGCGCCGGCGCAGCCAGACCGAGGCCGATATCGGCCGCGAGCAAACCCTGGCCGCCGATGCCGCCGCCGCGATCCAGCGCCTGATCGAGGAGCGCGCTGCCATCGAGAGTGCCGAGGGCGAGGCCGCGGCCCTGGTCGAGGAAGCCGCCCGCGCCCTCTCCGCTGCCGAGACAATTGCCGCCGAAACCGAGGCCGAGCTGCTGAATGTGGGTCAGGCGCTGGCCGCCGGCGAAGCACGGGAGACCGGGCTGACGCGCCGGGCCGACGAGCTTTCCCAGCGGCTGGCGCGGCTCAGGCGGCGGCGTGAGGAGATCGCGGCCGAACGTGCCCCGGTCGAGGCCGCGCTTCGTGACGACGCGTCGCGTCTGGCCGCCGAGGCGGCGCTGACCGCCGCCGACGAGACCCGCCAGAAGGCCGAAACCGCCGCGGAAGCGGCGGAGATCGCCCGCAACGACGCGGCCGGCGCGCTTCTCGCCCGACGCGAGCCGATGGATACGGCGCGCGGCCGGCGCGACAGGCTCGACGCCGAGGCTTCTGCTTTGGCCGCTCTGATCGCCACCCATGGCTCGGGCCTCTGGCCACCGGTGATCGACAAGCTTGTGGTGGCGGCAGGTTACGAGACCGCGCTGGGTGCGGCCCTGGGCGACGATCTGACGGCGGCGACCGATGAGGGTGCGCCCCGCCACTGGCGCGAAGCGGCCGGCGAGGCGCCGATGCCTTCCCGGCTTTCTTTGCCCGAAGGTGCGGAGCCGCTTTCGGCTCATGTGCAGGGTCCCGCCGTCCTGGCGCGGCGCCTTGCCCAGATCGGCGTCGTGGCCGATGAAGCGACGGGCCGCGCTTTGGCACCCTCCCTGCTTCAGGGGCAGCGGCTGGTCAGCCGCGATGGTGCGCTCTGGCGCTGGGACGGATTCACCATCGCCGCCGGTGCGCCGACCGCCGCCGCCGTGCGCCTCAGCCAGCGCAACCGCCATGGCGAGCTTAGCCGCGAGCTTGCCGAGGCGAATGAGATCCTGAGTGAGGCCGAGACCGCCTTCACCGAAGCGCGCAACGCCGAGCGGGCCGCCACGGCCGAGGATGATTCCTGCCGCCAGGCCCTCCAGGCCGCCTATCGCGCCGCGGCCCAGGCACGCCAGGCCGTGACCGAGGCCCAGGCCCGCGCCGCCCAGCTCGACGGGCGTCTCTCGGCCCTGGATCAGGCGGCCGCTGCCGCCGATGCCAGCCTGGCGGAGAGCGAGCAGGAAAGCGCATCCGTGGCCGAGGAGCGCTCGCGTCTGCCCGATCTGGGCGAGGCCCGCGCCCGGCTGGCCGAGTTGAAGACAACGCTGGCCGAGAAGCGCAGCCATCTCATCGAATGCCGCAGCACGGCCGAGCGCCTGCGCCGCGAGGCGGAAGCCCGGCGCCAGCGCCTGGGCGCCATCGAGCAGGAAACCAGCTCCTGGCAATCCCGCGCCGAGGCGGCCGAGCGCCATCTCGCCAGTTTGGCGGAGCGCCGCGAGGCTATCGAGGCGGAGATCGAGAGCCTGTCGCGCCGGCCGGCGGAGATCTCCACCCAGCGTCAGGCCTTGATGGAACTGATCGAGAAGGCCGCGGCCGAGCGGCGCGAGGCGGCCGACCGCCTGGCCGAGGCCGAGGCGGCGCTGACGGCGGCCGATCGCTCCCTCAAGCGCGCGGAAGCCGATCTGGCCGCGGCGCGCGAGGCAAGGGTGCGGGCCGAAGGCGCCGTGGCCCAGGCAAGCGAGGCCCGCGGCGCGCTGGTCGAGCGCTTCCGCGAACGCCTCGAATGCTCGCCGGAAGAGGCGCTCGCCATCGCCGAGCTCGATCCTGGCGAGGAGCTGCCGGCCCGCGAGCAGACCGAGATCCGTATCCAGCGCCTGATCCGCGAGCGCGAGAATATCGGGCCGGTCAATCTCCGGGCCGAGACCGAGGCCACGGAAATCGAGACCCAGCTCACAGGCCTGCAGAACGAGCGCGGCGATCTGGTCAGCGCCATCGCCCGGCTGCGCCAGGGCATCTCCAGCCTGAACCGCGAGGGGCGCGAGCGGCTGCTGGCCGCCTTCGAGGTCGTCAACAGGAACTTCGAGGAGCTCTTCACCCGCCTCTTCGGCGGCGGGCGCGCCCATCTGGCCTTGACCGAGAACGACGATCCGCTGGAGGCCGGGCTCGAGATCATGGCGAGCCCGCCGGGCAAGCGCCTTCAGGTTCTCTCGCTGCTATCCGGCGGCGAGCAGGCTTTGACGGCGCTGGCCCTGCTCTTCGGGGTCTTCCTTGCCAACCCCACGCCGATCTGCGTGCTGGACGAGGTCGACGCGCCGCTGGATGATGCCAATGTGGATCGCTTCTGCACCCTGATCGAGGAGCTCAGCCATTCCACGGCCACGCGATTCCTGGTGATCACCCATCACCGGATGACCATGGCCCGGATGGACCGTCTCTATGGCGTCACCATGGCCGAGCGCGGCGTCTCGCAGCTCGTCTCCGTCGACCTGCAGCAGGCCGACGAGCTGCGCGCAACGGCGTGAAATCCTCCCGTCATCTCAGATACTTGGCTGCGGCTTCCTGTCGCTTGACAGGCCTGAGCCTCAACCTTAAGGTGCCGCCGCCTTGCGGTTCCGGGATGATGACGATCGCCGCTGGGCCGCCTGACCTGCGCGACCGATGAGCGAGGGCCAGCCCCCGACCGAGGGTGAGCCGGCCAAACGGTTGAACGATCTCGACGACCGCCTGCGCCGTTTGCGCGAGCGGGCGCCCGAGGAGGAGGAGAAGGTCGTCTCTCGCGGCACCTCGCCGCAGACGGCCTACGGCTTCGCCTTCCGGATCGGCGTGGAGTTGGTGGTGGCCCTGGCGGTGGGCGGAGGCATCGGCTGGGTGCTCGACCATTGGTTGGGCACCATGCCGCTGTTCCTGCTGGTGTTCTTTGTCCTCGGCGCCGTGGCTGGCCTGCTCAACGTGTTTCGGGCGGCCAAGCAGATGAACCGGGACGGTTAGGGGAATATCGACGTGGCCGAAGGCGCTAGCCCCCTCGAGCAATTCGCGATCCACCGGGTCGTGAACATCCATATCGGCGGCATCGATGCGTCGCTGACCAATTCCGGAGTCGCCATGATCACGGCGACGGTCCTCGTGACCCTGTTCCTGACGCTCGGCATGCGCCGCCGCGCGCTGGTGCCGGGGCGCTGGCAGTCGATGGCGGAGATGTCCTACGAATTCGTCGCCAATATGGTGCGCGAGAATGCGGGCAGCGCGGGGATGCGCTATTTCCCCTTCATCTTCACCCTCTTCATGTTCATCCTGTTCTGCAATCTCCTCGGGCTGATCCCCTACAACTTCACGCCGACCAGCCATATCGCCGTCACCTTCGTCATGGCGATGGTCGTCTTCCTGGGCGTCACCGTGATCGGCTTCGTGCGCAACGGCGCGGGCTTCCTCAGGCTGTTCGTTCCCGCGGGCGTGCCCATCTTCCTGCTGCCGCTGATCGTGATCATCGAGGTCATCAGCTATCTGACCCGGCCCATCAGCCTGGCGATCCGGCTCTTCGCCAATATGATGGCCGGCCATACCATGCTGAAGGTCTTCGCGACCTTCGTCGTCTCGCTGGGTCTCCTCGCCGGCTGGGCGCCGCTCGCCTTCATCGTGGCGCTGACCGGTCTGGAGCTGCTGATCGCCTTCCTGCAGGCCTATGTCTTCGCGATCCTGTCCTGCATCTATCTCAACGACGCCCTCAACCTGCAACATCACTAGACTTCCCTCGTTTCACTCAAGCCAGAAGGACCGACTTTCATGGACGCAAATGCCGCCAAGCTGATCGGCGCCGGCCTCGCCACCATCTCCCTCGCCGGCGTCGGCGTGGGCATCGGGCAGATCTTCGGCAGCTACATCTCCGGCTCGCTGCGCAATCCGGCCGCCGCGCCGAAAGTGTTCGGCAACGTGCTGCTCGGCTTCGCGCTGACCGAAGCCGTCGCGCTCTACGCCCT
Organism: Verrucomicrobiia bacterium; assembly: GCA_035482595.1. Taxonomy (GTDB): domain Bacteria; phylum Pseudomonadota; class Alphaproteobacteria; order Dongiales; family Dongiaceae; genus DASXQK01. The sequence continues at coordinate 7,634 of DATHQQ010000231.1, read as the reverse complement.
CGTCATCGCGATGCTGCTGCTCTTCGTGTTCTAATCCGCCGATGCCGCAGCTCGTCTTCACCGACTACGGGCCGCAGATCGTGTGGCTCGTCATCACCTTCGTGGTGCTCTATCTGCTCCTGTCGAAGCTGGTGCTGCCGAGCATCGCCGGCACCTTGGGCGAGCGCGACCAGCGGCTCCAGGGCGACATCGAGCGCGCCGAGAAGCTGAAGGCGGAAGCGGAATCGACCCTGGCCGCCTATCGCAAGGCCATCGGGGAAGCGCGCGCGGCGGCCCAGGCGGAGATCACGGCGGCGACCGAGGCCATGGCGGCAGAGGCTTCGCGGCGGGAAGGCGAGCTTTCCGCCCTCTTCGCCGAGAAGTCCAAGGCCGTGGAGAGGGGAATCATCGAGGCCAAGACCCGCGCGATCGCCGATCTGAAGAACGTCGCCGGCGAGGCGGCGCGCGAGCTTGTGACGCGGCTGGTCGGGGTGGCGCCTGCCCCGAGTGACGTGACCGAGGCCGTGGAAGCCGCGGGGCGCGAACGGGCCCAAGCCATGGACGCCATTGGGCTGGAGCGCGCATGATGGAATTCCTCAGGGATCCCGAAACCTGGATCGCCGCCGCCTTCATCGTTTTCATCGTCGCGGCTGGCCGCCCGATCCTTCGCGCCATGAACAAGGGGCTCGACGAGCGCGGTGCCCGCATCAAGGCCAATCTCGATGAGGCCCGGCGGCTGCGCGAGGAGGCCGAGGCGCTGCTGGCCGAGTATCTGGCGAAGCAGCGGGCCGCGGCCAAGGAGACGGCCGAGCTGCTGGCCCATGCGCGCGAGGAGGCCGAGATCATGAAGAAGGAGGCGGCCGCCAATCTCGCAGCGATGCTGAAGCGGCGCGAGCGCATGGCCCTCGACAAGATCGCCCAGGCCGAGGCCAAGGCCCTGGCCGAGGTGCGCGCCGAAGCCGTCGACGTCGCCGTCGCCGCCGCGACCCGGATCCTGACGCAGCATCTGGCCCAGGAGCGCGCCGGCGCGCTCATCGATCAGGCCATCGGGGAGCTCGACAAGAAGCTGCATTGAGACAGTCCGTCATCGCGGAAGAGTTGAAAGCCCCGCGGCGCTCGCCGCGGGGCTTTTGCTTTGTGGGCGGGACAAGCCCCGGCATGACGGGGGCGGGGTAAGTACCAGGCGGTTGAAAGAATCAACCTTTACCGCGCAGCCGTGTTCGCAGTTCCGCGTTAACCGCTATGCCTCAATCATGCCTCATGCATTCCCGCGGCCTGGGACACAAATTGCTGAGCCTCGACCGAGCAAGAAGGTGAAAGGCCGGCATGACCGAAAAGCAATACATCACCCCGGAGCAGGAGCAGGCGATCCGCGCCATTCCGCATTTCGCCCGGGGCGTCTATCGCGACATCGATCTCAACGGCGCCATCGACTATTACACCCGCCGCTATGTGGGACCCCTCGGCGCCTTCACCGATCTGGGCGCGGAGGATGTGGTGGCGGATATCGGCACGGGCTATGGCTGGCCCGCCATCGCCTTCGCCCTTCGCCGCCGAGCACGGGTCATCGCCGTCGATATGGATGAGGCCCGTCTCGATTCGGCGCAACGGATCGCCCAGATCCTCGGCGTCGGGGATCGCATCGATTGGCGCGTCGGCATGCTCGGCCGCCTGCCGATGGCCGATGGCGAGGCGCGCGTGACTTATTGCATCGAGGTGATCGAGCATATCGGCCGGGCTCGGCCGGCCATCCAAGACCTTGCTCGCGTCTCGGCCGAGACCTTGGTCGTGACCACGCCCAATCTCTTTTTTCCGGTCATCGCCCATGATACCGGCCTGCCCTTCTGCCACTGGCTGCCGCTGGACTGGCGCCAGCGCTACGCCGGGCTCTTCGGCCGGACGGATCGCGAGAACACCAATCTCTTCTGGTCGCCGCCGAGCTTGCTCGGCGAGCTGGCGGGTTTCGAGGTGGTCTCGCGCTTTCTCCACTTCGCCTCGCGCCGCGACTACATCGCGACTTTTCCGATCTATGTGCCCTATGTCGGCGGGGGGATGAGGCGCCGCGATGGGCGGCTGAAATCGGTCTACTACCGCGCCGCCTCCTTGCTGGGCCGCCGTTCCCTTTATGCTATGCCCTCGCTCGCCTGCACCTTGCGCCGCCGCGCCTGACGAACGCTCCGTGGCGGATTCCGCCCGCCGCGGCCTTCCGCAAAATCATGGGGTCGATGATGAGAAGGTTTTTTCTGCGTCGAGAATCCGCCGCCGGCGCACCCCCTCGTCATCTATCCGGCCCTCGATCAGATCGGCAACCCCTATGACCTCTATGTCTGGACCCTACACCTACCCCCATCCGCTCAGATCGACGAACTGACGAGATTTTCGATCAGCTTGAAGTGCGCCGCGGCCAAGAAAAAACCCCGCGGCCTAGAGCCTGATCGTCACAAGCTCTGGGCCGCAGGGTCCTTGCTTTCGGACGCTTGACTAGAGCGCCTTCAGGATCGCTTCCGCGCTCGAGACCTCGAAGGCGCCGGGCGCTTCGACGTTGAGCGTCTTGATCACGCCATTGTCGAGCACCATGGCGTAGCGCTGCGAGCGCAACCCCATGCCATAGCCCGTGCCGTCCATGGTCAGCCCGACGGCCTTGGTGAACTCGCCATTGCCGTCGGCCAGCATCATCACCTTGTCCTCGACGCCCTGATCCTTTCCCCAGGCATCCATGACGAAGGCGTCATTGACCGAGAGGCAGGCGACGGAATCGATACCCTTGGACTTGAGGGCCTGGTGATTGTTGACGAAGCCCGGCAGATGCTTGGCCGAGCAGGTGGGGGTGAAGGCGCCCGGGAGCGCGAACAGCACCACCCTCTTGCCGCCGAAGATCTCATCGGTCGTCTTCGTCTGCACGCCGTCCTTGGTCTTGATCTGCAGCTTCGCCGCAGGAATCTTATCGCCGACCTTTATCGCCATGATCTTTCCTTTCCATCGAAACAGACCCTCGAAAACAGGACCCTAACATAGGCATGCGCATTGCCCGGTCAACCGCGCAGGAACTAGGGGAATTGGTCAGCTATTGCCCGCCTGCTCCACCGCCTGGCGCACCGCTTCCTCGCTCAGCACCGGCGGCAGGGCCAGCCCCTGGGGTGCGCGCGGTCCATAGACGGCGTTGAAGGGAATGCCGTAGCGCGCAAAGCCCGCGAGATAGCGGGCGACGGCGGGATCGGGATTGGTCCAATCGGCCTTCATCCCGATGATCCGGCCCGAGGCCAGGGCATCGGCCGCCCAGCCGCGGTCGAGGACCAGAAGCTTGTTGATCTGGCAATTGATGCACCAATCGGCGGTGACATCCACCAGGACGACATGGCCTTCGCCCACGAGACGCGCGATGGCCGCCTCGTCGAACTTGCGCCAGGCCCCGTCCTCGGCCGCCACCGTCACCGGCACCTTGGCGAGCACCATCGGCGCCAGTACGGCGACGACGGCCATGACCGCGACCGCGGTCCAGCGTTCAGCGGGTACCAGGCGGCGCAAGGTGAGGATAAGTAGAAGCGCCACCAGCGCGCCTCCCGTCAGCAGGCTCGCCTTGACGCCGATCTGGGCCGCCAGCACCGCGAGAAGCCAGAGGGCGGTGCCCAGCAAGGCGAAACCCAACGCCCGCTTCAGCCAGACCATCCAGGGTCCCGGCCGCGGCAGATGGCGGGCCAGCGAGGGGGCGGCGGCCAGCAACAGATAAGGGGCGCCGAGCCCAAGGCCGAGCGCCAGGAAGATGGCGAAGATCTCGGCAGGCCCGCCGGCCAGCGCGAAGCCCAGCGCGGTCGCGAGGAAGGGGGCCGTGCAGGGGGTGGCGAGCAATGTGGCCAAGGCGCCGGTGGAGAAATCCCCCAGGAGCCCGGGGCGGTTGGAAGCGCTGGCCAGCGCTCCGGCGAAGCCCGGCAGCGGGACCTCGAAGAAGCCCCAGAGATTGGCGGCGAAGACCGTGACCAGGAGGGCCATGGCGGAGAGGAACAGCGGCTGTTGGAACTGGAAGCCCCAGCCGATGGCAAGCCCTGCGGATTTGAAGCCGGCCACCAGCGCCGCCAGCAGGAGGAAGCTCGCCAGCACCCCGGCGGCGCTCGCCAGGAAGCTGAGGCGCACGCGCCCGGATGGCGTCTCGCCATGGCCCACGAAGGCCAGCAGCTTCAGCGACAGCACCGGCAGCACGCAGGGCATGAGATTGAGGATGAGCCCGCCCAGGAGGGCCGCCAGCAGCGCTGTCGTCCAGGCCGAACCGCCCATGGCCGGCGCCGGCACCGCCTTGGCTTCCAGACCGCGTGTGCCGTCGGCCACCGTCAGCAGCAGCGGCGTGCCGGCCAGCACCGGCCCCTTGGCGTCGCGCTTGACGTCGATGGTGAAGCGCGCACCCAGCCCGCCCTGCTCGAGGGCCACGTTCGGCGCGGGAAAATAGAGCCCGGCCGGGCCCTCGACGAAAAGATCCGGGGCGACCAGCGGCAAGGCGGACCGCACCGAGACGACGAGACGCGGGTTCGCCTCCTCGCCCTCGGCATGGGTGGAGACGAGGCTGAGGCCATGGCCGCTGCCGTCGCCCGGCACCCGGCTCTGATAGCGGTCGATGAGCTGGGCGAAATCGCTGGGGGCCGGGGCGCTCGCCGGCAGATCGAGGACGAGATCGGCGCTCTGGGGGATGCAGATCTTCTCGCAGACCAGATAATCGACCTTGAGCCGGAGGGTGAGCGGCTTGGCCGGATCGGCCGGCCGGGCGGCAATGGGAAAGACCACCTCATCCTCATAGCCGAAGGTATCGAGGCCGAAGAGGGTGAAGCGGCGGGGGACCGGCCATGCCATATCGGCGCCGGCGAGATTCGTCGATCCGGCCCAATCCAGGCTGACAGGAATGCCGGCATCGCCCGGCGAGCGCCAATAGGTCTTCCAGCCGGGCGCCAGCTGGAATTGCAGCCCCAGCGGCACCGATTTGGCGCCAGCGCTGCCGGTGACGGCGGAGACCAGCCGGAGCTTGGCCTGGGCGGTGGCGGCCCAATCGGAGGCCGCAGGCTCGGCAGCCCACCCGGAGCTGGAGGACCCGACCAGGGCGGCCGCGGCGGTGTTCAGCAGGAGAAGGCCCGCCAGAAAGTTTCGGAACCAATTCATCGGCCGGGACTATAGTCCGAAGAAGCTTTTCCGGCCGCCATAAACTCGGCCCCGCCCCTCACAAAACCGTGCTAGACTCGGCCTTGTGAGGGACAGGCTCGACACCCAGGTCTAGACCATGGTTGAGCAAATCAACGCCGGCTACATGACCGGCCAGCTGCTCGTCGCGATGCCGAGCATGCGCGATCCTCGCTTCACTCGTACCGTTATCTTCATGTGCGCCCATAATGCCGATGGGGCCATGGGGCTGGTGCTGAACCGACTTGTCGGCTCGCTCACCTTCCCTGATCTGCTGGCCCAGCTCGGGATCGAGCGCCCGCCGCTAGGCCGCGATATCCGTGTCCATTTCGGCGGGCCGGTCGATACCGGCCGTGGCTTCGTGCTGCATTCGGCCGATTACAGCGACGAGGGCACCATGCAGATCGGCGAGGACGTGGCCCTGACGGCCAGCCTCGACATCCTGCGCGGCATTGCCGGCGGCGGTGGCCCGCGCCAAAGCTTGCTGGCGCTGGGCTATGCCGGCTGGGGGGCCGGCCAGCTCGATTCCGAGATCCATGCCAATGGCTGGCTCTGCGCCCCGGCCGATGAGGCGCTGCTCTTCGACGCCCGCCTCGACGACAAATGGGAGCGCGCGATCGGCAAGATCGGTGTGCGTGTCGACCGGCTCTCCGGCGAAGCCGGGCACGCTTAGCGCGCTCTTACTCCCGTCGTCCGCGATACTCCTCGGCCAGCAGCGCATGCAGGACATGGTCCTGCCAGACGCCGTTGATCTTCAGATATTTGGCTGCCTGGCCCTCCTCGCGGAAACCGAGCTTGGCGAGCAGCGAGCGGCTGGCCTTGTTATGGGGCAGGCAGGCGGCCTCGATGCGATGCAGGCCCAGCCGGTCGAAGGCATAGGGCAGCAGCGCGGTGAGCGCCTCGCCCATCATCCCCTGATGGGCATAGGTCTCGCCCATCCAATAGCCGAGGCTGCAGGTCTGGGCGACGCCGCGGCGGACATTGCTCAGATTGACGCCGCCCACCAGGACACCCCCGGCATTAGCGAAGATGAACAGGCCATAGCCCAGATCGCTGCGCCATTCCGACGCAATCTGGCGCAGCCGGCGGCGATAGGCGGTGATGGTGAGGGCGTCCTCCGGCCAGCTCGGCTCCCAGGGGATAAGGAAGTCGCGGCTCGCGCCGCGCAAGGAGGACCAGGCGCGCCAATCCATGAGACGCGGCCGGCGAAGATGCAGCCTCGCCGTCTCCAGCCGCGGACCGCGACCGATGGCGAAGCCGATCATCCCCCCTCACATCAGAATCGGCTAGGCGGCGAGGCGGGCCGCCACCTGATCGAGGCGCGCCAAGCGGCCGAGCGGACCGAGGGCGGCCAAGGTCGGCGCCCCCGCGGTAAGCCGCCGGGCGATCCGGGCGATATGGGGGACATCCACTGCCTCGATGCGGGCGACGATCTCCTCTGCCGTCAGGGGCCGGCCATAGGTGAGGAGCTGGCTCGCCAGCTGCTCCGCCCGGTTGCTGGTCGATTCCCGTGCCATCAGGATTCCGGCCTTGGACTGGGCTCGGGCCCGGGCCACCTCTTCCTCCGTCACCGTCGCCGGCAGCCTGTTCAGCTCCTCGATCAGCAGCGGCAGGATCTCCGCCGCCTCCTTCTCGCCGGTGCCGGCATAGACGCCGAACAGCCCGCCGTCCTGGAAGGAGGAGGCGAAGCTGTAGATGCTGTAGACGAGGCCGCGCTTCTCGCGGATCTCCTGGAACAGCCGCGAGCTCATGCCGCCGCCCATCAGGGTCGAGAGCAGGCCGAGGGCGTAGTAGTCGGGGTCGAGATGGCTGACGCCCGGCAGGCCCAGCACGATATGCACCTGCTCCAGATCGCGCTCGACGCGGATCTCCCCGCCCGTATAGCGCGCGGGCTCCGGCGCCCCGGGATCGCCCACGGCCAAGCCGCCGAAGGCGGTGCTCGCGAGCTCGACCAGCTTCTCGTGATCGACCTGGCCGGCGGCCGCGAAGACGAGGCGGCCCGGGGCATAATGGCGATGCATATAGCCGCGGATGGTCTCGCCCGAGAGGCTGCTCACGATCTCGGCCTTGCCCAGCACCGGCCGGCCCATGGGCTGGTCGGGAAAGGCCGCCGACTGGAAATGATCGAAGACGATGTCGTCGGGCGTGTCCTCGGCTTGGCCGATCTCCTGCAGCACCACGGCGCGCTCGCGCGCCAGCTCTTCGGCATCGAAGGTCGAGTGCTGCAGTATGTCGCCGATGATGTCCACGGCGAGCGGCAGATCGGCCGACAGGATCTTGGCGTAGTAGGCCGTCTGCTCGCGGGCGGTATAGGCGTTGAGATGGCCGCCCACCGCCTCGATCTCCTCGGCGATGGCCCGGGCCGATCGGCGCTCGGTACCCTTGAAAGCCATATGCTCCAGCAGATGGGAGACGCCGTTGATCTCCGCCGGCTCGTTGCGGGTGCCGACATCGGCCCAGACTCCGAGGGAGACGGTCTCGACGGATTCCATCCGGTC
>DATHQQ010000230.1:0-6778 GCA_035482595.1 Verrucomicrobiia bacterium | reverse complement strand
ACCTTGAAACGCTCATTGGGCGTCGTCGAGGGCGAGTACCAATCGGTGATGATGACACCGCCGAAGGGGTCTGCCGAGAGCAGCGGCATGAAGGAGACCGTGTCGAGGGAGGCGCGCCACAGCAGGCTGTTGACGCCGATGCCCCCGCCGCCGGACCCGTCGCCGGTCGAGGCCTGGTCGCCGCCGAAGAGGCCGCCCGAGCCGAAGATGCTCGTCGGATCCTCGTAACGCGGCTTGCTGTCGCCCGGGATGCGTTCCTTGGGATATTTCTCGTCGATCGGAACGTCGGAGCAGGCCGCGAGAATTCCGACCGCGACGACGGCCGCCATGGCAAAGGCGCAACGCAACCAAAGGCCATGCCGTCTGACCGACGGGCTCGAAATCACCGGCTTCTCCTCGAATGGGCCTCAGGGACCAGGCCCTCTCCGGCCCTCAAGCCTAGGAAGTAACCAAAACTCTCGCAGCGGGTCAAGTTTGGCGCATCTCCCGCGGGCGCTGGGGCGCCGGCGCGACAGGCTCCGGCGCCGAATCCGGCGGGGGCTGGCCCGCCCGGCCGGCGCCGCGGGGTTGCATTTGTCTTGGCAGGGCCCCGGCTTTGACGTAAGTAGCGACCGCGCCGAAGGGGCGGTTTCGCGGGGTTTCGAGGCTCTCGCGACGCCCATGGCGCGGTGATCTCGGACTGGGCAAGAGAAGAGAATGGGCAAGATCGTCTGGCTGGCCTCCTACCCCAAATCGGGCAATACCTGGCTACGCGCCTTCCTGCACAATTTTCTGCGCAATCCCGACGAGCCCTACGACCTCAACCGGATGGACGAGTACTCCCTCGGCGACTCGGGCGGCATCTTCTATCAGAAATTCCTGCGCAAGCCGGTCAAGGAGATGACCGACGAGGAGATCATGATCCTGCGCCCCAAGGTGCAGGAGATGCACACGCGCTCCACGCCGGACAATGTCTTCGTCAAGACCCACAACGCCTTGGTGGAATATCTCGACCGGCCGATGATCTCCATGGAGCATACGGCGGCGGCGATCTATGTGGTGCGCGATCCCCTCGACGTGCTGATCAGCCATGCCGACCACTACGGCACCACCATCGACGAATCCATCGACATCATGAATTCGCCGAACGCCAAGTCGGACAGCGGCATCCATAGCGTCTTCGAGCTGCAATGCTCCTGGTCGCGCCATGTGGAGAGCTGGACCGGGCGGCCCCATCGCGCCCTCCATGTCATGCGCTACGAGGACCTGCATCTGCGCCCGCTCGAGACTTTCGGCGGGCTGGTGGGCTTCCTCGGGTTGCCGGCCGAGCGCGACCGGCTGCGCCGCGCCATCGAGCTTTCCTCCTTCAAGGCCTTGCGCAAGCAGGAGGAGGAGCACGGCTTTCGCGAGCGCTCCACCGCCCAGGAGCGCTTCTTCCGCGCGGGCAAGGCGGGGGGATGGCGCGAGAAGCTGACCCGGGCCCAGGTGGAAACCATGGTGGCCGTCAACGAGGCCCCGATGCGCCGCTTCGGCTATTGGCCGGTCAAGGATTGGCAGCCGGCGTCGCAAGCCGCCGGCGCCCAGGCCTGACGCGGCGATTCCCGCGCCCCCTTACACGCCCGCCCCAACAACGGACCTCAGATGACCGATCAAGACGGCAAGGGATTGTTTCAGAGCCTGCCGCTCGCCCGGCCCGCCGCACCGGTGGTCCGGGAGCTGGAGGAGGCCCTGATCCTTCCGGGTGACCGGATTCCCGAACTCATCCTCCCCGGCGTGAATGCCCAGCTCCAGAGGTTCTACGAGCTCGTCCGAGGCCGGCCGACGGTGCTGGTCCTGGTCGCCAATACGGCACGGCAGGAGCAATGGGACGAGATCAAGGGCTATGCCGATATCGCCCCGGCCCTGGACGCCGCCGGGGTCGATCTCTTCATCGTCACGAATGACGGCGTCGAGTCCATGGCCATGGTCTCGAAAGCCATTCCGGCGCCGGCGATCTGGCTGGCGGATATCCGGGGGGTGGTCAATCTGGCGCTCCGCACGGGCGCCAAATTCGCCCAGACCGGCGTCGTCAGCTTCGTCCTCGATGCCGATCAGCGGGTGATCGCCCTCAAGGGTGCCGAGCCGGGCCAGGCCGCCTGGGCCTTCTCGGTCGTCCGGAAGCTTCCGGCCGAGGCGCCGCTGGTCCATGGCGCCATCGCTCCGGTCCTGATCCTGCCCCGGGTGCTCGATGACGCGACCTGCCGGCAGCTGCTGGCGCTGGAGGGGCTCGGAAGCGCGCCGGCGCCGATTCCCGATGCCGCCCTGGCGGCCTCCCTCTCGCGCCTGCTGCTGCGCCGGGTCGGCCCCGAGGTGGACAAGGTCTTCTCCTTCGACGATTTCCAGTTCGAGGCCCTCTTGCTGCGGCAGGAGGAAGCCGGACCGGCGGAAGATCGCCAGACCGATCGACGGCGCGACAATTCCGATCCCGAGACCCTCGGCCGCAGCTTCTCGCTGATCCTGGATCTCGAGGCCGAGGCCTATCAGGGCGGGGGTCTGCGATTTCCCGAATACGGCCCCCATCTCTACCGTCCCGGCACCGGGGCCGCCGTGGTTCATGCCGGCGAGATGCTGCGCGAGCAGGCGCCGATCGAGTCCGGCCGGCGGAGCCTCCTCACCCTGACCCTGCGCCGGCCGCCCAAGGCCAGCGCCCAGCCGAAGCCGATCAGCTAGTCCGGATTTCTCGTCATTTCCGCGAAGCGGGAATCCGGGGCCATGAGCGACTGTGTGGATTCCGGCGGTGCGACCTGACAACGGTGGCGGAGGCAATACCGCTGTGCCGCGTAAGCCGCTCCCTCTATCCCGTCACCCCGGCGTTCGCCGGGGTCACGGAGAGAAATTCTGCTTGATCGGATAGTCCTCTAGCGCACGAAGGCCGAGGCCGCGCCCTCGGGGCCGAGGGCTTCGATCAGCGGTCCCAGATGCCGTTCATAGCGCCGCCAGCGCTGCAGAGAGGAGCTGTAGAGCGGCTGGCGGACCTGGTTGACGCTGGCAGTGCGCACCATGCGCCGGGTCTCGTGGAACTCCAGGCAGCGCGGGTCCCAGTCAAGCCCGCAATACTCGATCAGCCGGCGCGCCTGCCCCTCGAGATCATCGACCACCTCCTCGTACTGCACCTCCAGCATCGCGCCCGGCGGCAGCAGCCGGCGCCAATGGGCCATCAGTTCCAGATAGCGGCGATAGGTGCGCCCCAGCTCGCCGAGATCAGAGGTGTAGGTGAGGCCGGCCGAGAAGTTGATGGAAAAGCAGGAGACGCAGGCGTCCAGCGGGTCGCGCCGGACATGGATGATGCGGGCCCGGGGCAGAATCAGGTGGATGAGCCCGATGTTCAGGTAGTTCTCGGGCAGCTTGTCGGTGATGCGCGGAGCGGCCGGCGCCAGGCTGCGCAACCGCTCGAGATAGGCCTCGCCCAAGGCGCGGGACTCCGCGGCGTCGAGATGGGGCAGATAGTCGGGAAAGCCGAGGCCGGGGGCGGCGGCAGCACGGAAGGACGTCGCGACATGGTCCAGATATCCGAGCTCGCCGGCGCCATGGATTTGGGGATGGCTCGCCAGGATCTGCTCCACCAGGGTCGTGCCCGAGCGCGGGAAGCCGACCACGAAGATCGGCAGCTCCGATTCCGAGCCGCCGGCGGCGAGGCCCTTGCCGCCCGCCAGCAGGGCCGGGGTGAAGACCCGATGCAGCGCCTCGAATCGGGCCGCCATCGCCGCCTCGTCAAAGGGCAGCAGCTTGCGCTTCAGGCGCTTGCCCTCGCGGAAATTCTCGAAGGCCTCGTCATAGCGCCCGAGATCCTCATAGGCCTTTCCCAGCGCCATGCGCAGCAGGCTGCGATCGGTCTCGCCGAGCTCCTGGGCGCGGGCCAGCAGCCCTTGCATCACCGGAAGCTGCGGATCGTCGGGCCTGACGGTCATCATGCGGACCCGGCTGTAATGGGCCCCGGCCAGCTTCGGGCTCAAGGCCAGCGCGCGATCGAAATGCGTCATGGCATCGCTCAAACGTCCGGTCTGGTGCAGCACGAGGGCAAGCAGAGCGTGCGCGTCGCCATCTCGCGGCTGGATCGCCAGCAAGCGTTCCAGAAACTCGATGGCGGCCGCGGGCTGCGGTGTTTCGCGCAGGAGATCGGCGAGATTGAACATCGCGTCGCGATAGTTCGGCCTGAAGTCGATCGCCGCCCGGTAGGCTGCGATGGCGGCCTCGGGTTGCCCCACCCGCCGGAGCGCATTGCCGAGGTTGTAGTGGGCGTCGGCGAATTGCGGCCTGAGGGCGATCGCCCGGCGGAATCGCTCGATGGCCTCGACCGGCCGGCCGAGCTCGAGCAGTACATTGCCGAGATTGTTCTGCGCATCGGCATTGGCGGGATCGGCGGTCGCGGCCCGGAGCAGCAAAGGTTCCGCCTCGCTGAAACGGCGCTGCTGCGCCCGCACCACCCCCAGAAGCTGAGAGGCGCTGACATCCCCGGGCGTGATCTCCAGGATCCGCCGATAGAGCTTGTCGGCGATGACCAGCTTGCCCTCGCGATGGGCGCGCAGGGCCCGGGGCAGAAGGTCCTCGCCCGCCAGCGACATGGCCCCGATCCGAGGTGCGGGTGCCGGCATGGCGGCGGGCAGCTCCTCGGGCTCGGCCGTGGGATCGGACGCCAGGGCTTCGATCAGGGGGCCGAGCTGGGATTCATAGGGCTTCCAGCGCTGGAGCGAGGAGCGATAAATCGGCCGGCGCACCTGATCGACGCTGGCGGTCTTGACGGGCCGGTGGGTCTCGTGGAAGGCGATGCAGCGGGGATCCCAGGGCAGGCCGCAGTACTCCAGGATGCGCCGGGCCTGGGTCTCGATATCCTCGACCACCGACTCGTACTGGACCTCCAGCATCGCCCCCGCCGGCAGCACCCGGCGCCAATGCTCCATCAGATCGAGATACATCCTGTGATAGCGGCCGAGCTCTTTCAGGTCGTAGGCATAATTGATTTCATTGGCGAAATGCTGGCTGAAGCAGGAGAGGCAGGTGTCGAGCGGGTCGCGGCGCAGATGAAGGATCCGCGCCTTGGGAAGGATGAGATGGATGAGCCCGACGAACATGTGGTTGTCGGGCATCTTGTCGGTGATCCTGGGCGCCTCGGGCGCCAGCGCCCGGAGGCGCTCGACATAGGCTTCGCCGCAGCGCCGGTACTCCTCGCCCGCAAGAAAGGGCAGGCAATCGGGAAAATGCAGGGTCCCGCGGGCCTTCATGCCGGCGGCGAGCTCGCCCATGAAGGTAAGCTCGCCGGCGCCATGGACCGCGGGATGACTGGCCAGAATCTGCTCCACCAACGTCGTGCCCGAGCGCGGGAACCCGAGGACGAAGATCGGCAGCTCCGACAGGGAGCCCTGGCCACTCTTCTCCGCGATGAGCTCGGGGGTGAAAAACTGGCGCACGCGCTCGAATCGGCGCCGTCCCGGGCGCTCGTCATAGGAGATCTGGCTTCGGCGCAGCCTGTTCGCCTCCAGCAGATAGGCGAAGGACTCGTCATGGCGGCGAGCGCGCTCATAGGCATGGGCGAGGGCGAAGAGCAGCAGGCTACGGCGATCAGGGGGGAGGTCGTTGCGCCGCGCCAGCGCCTCCATCGCGCCCACGCGCGGATCATCAACAGCCACCCCTTTCAGGGAAACCAGGGCGAGATAAGGCTCCGTCTGGGTCGGATCGAGGACGATCGAAGCATCGAAGGCCCGCAGCGCCTCCTCCGGGCGGCCGAGCTCGCGCAGGATGGCGCCACGCCGGTTCTGGGCGTCATAGCTCCGTGGATTATGGTCGAGAACCCGCTCCAGGACCGCCAAGGCCTCTTCATGCCGGCCCAGCTGGTGCAGAGCTTCGCTGAAGGCGAATTGCGCCGCGGTGAAGCCGGGCTGCCGCCGCAGCACATCGCGATAGCTGTCCAGCGCCTCCTCGTAACGCCGGGCCTTGCTGAACGCATTGCCGAGATTGTAGGCCGCATCGACATTGTCCGGTTCGAGCGCCAAGGCGCGCTTCAGGCTCTCCACCGCCTCCGCCGGCCGACCGAGCTCGGAGAGGACATTGCCGAGATTGCTCAGCGCGCCGGCATGGCGCGGGTCGAGCGCGACGGCCTTGGCGATCAGGAGCTTCGCTTCCTGGTATTGCCCTTGCTGCGCCCGCACGACCCCCAGAAGGTTGAGGGCGTCGAAATTATCCGGTTGCTGGGCGAGGGCCTTGCGGTAGAGCCGTTCGGCCGCTTGAAAATCACCCGCGCCATGCGCCTTCTGTGCAGCCAGCAGGGAGGTTAGGTCGGGGGTCGACATCCGGTCCAGCGCATCGCTCCAGGTTTCCCAGTGGTTCGCCTCGCGCGGAATTCGCTCAACCCCTTGCGAGAGCGCGACAATGGCCCAAAGCGCGACTCGATGCAAAGCCTGCAGGCAAAGATGGGGTCGGCGGCGTCGTCGGATGGCCGGCGCGAATCGGCGACTGTGTCCTATGATGCCAAAGAGTGCGCAGATGCCATGATTTGTTCGCGCGCTGTTCCCGCATCGCGGTCCCGGAGCGGCCAAAACCTCACAATATTTCAAGATCTTGGCTGCCACCCTTCATGCGTCGTGGCCTCAGGGCAACAGGTTGCTCCAAAAAGCAACGCCCCGATGCCACATTTCTTGACCCTACAGCACTTAGGGATGAGGATGCTGAGCGCTTGGCCAATTTGACGTTAGGGGCATCGAATACTTTCGGGTCCGTTGGCGTGGCCACCACGGGGGCCCAAGACTTTGGGGGCTCTAACAAGCGA
>DATHQQ010000229.1:0-10025 GCA_035482595.1 Verrucomicrobiia bacterium | reverse complement strand
AGATCGGCCTCGACGCCACCAACAAATGGCCGCCGGAGACGAAGCGCGAATGGGGCAGCAAGATCCGCATGAGCGACGAGGTGGTCGAAGCGGTGACGAAGAAATGGCCGAGCCTGGGCCTTCCCGGCAGCGGCAAGCCGATCTGGCGCTGATCCGCGCCGCGCGGCCGGGGGAAGCCGCCGAGCTCACGGCGCTGGCGCTGGCCGCCAAGGCCCATTGGGGCTATCCCGCGAGCTTCATGGCCCGGTGCCGCGCGGCCCTCACCATCGAGCCCGCCATGATCCGCCGGCAGGTTTTCCGCCTGGCCGAGGGCCAAGATGGAATCATCTTGGGATTCTATGGCTTCGAGCCCGACCCCGCGGGCATCGGCCTCAGCCGTCTCTTCGTCCGGCCCGGCGCCATCGGCAGCGGCATCGGCCGCGCCCTCTGGCAGGATGCGGTGGCCCTCGCGCGGCGCGAGGGCTATGGGCGGATGATGATCGTGGGCGATCCCCATGCCGCCGGCTTCTATCGCCGGATGGGGGCCGTGCCCGCCGGGGCGACGCCCTCGGAGATCGATCCGGGGCGGCTGCTGCCGGTTTTCCGCCTGGAGCTCGGTTGAACGCATGGCTGACCGACCCAATCTGTGATCCGATAGACCTGTCGTCTCATTCTTCCCGCCACGATACGCGCCATAGGAATTCCCTCATGCCCATCGCCAAATACCTCGACATCCTTGATGATCTGCTGGCGCGCGCCCGCAAGGCAGGGGCGGACGCCGCCGATGCGCTGGTGGTGGAGGGCGCCTCCCTCAGCGTCGCCGAGCGGCTGGGCCGGCCGGAGAAGCTGGAGCGCGCCGAGGGCCAGGATCTGGGTCTCCGGGTCTTCCTCGGCAAGCGCCAGGCCATCGTCTCCTCGACGGATTTTTCCTCCAAGGCGCTGGACGAGCTGGCGGCCCGGGCCGTGGCCATGGCCAAGGTGGTGCCGGAGGATCCCTTCTGCGGCATCGCCGACCCCAGCGAGATCACGACCAGGGTGCCCGACCTCGATCTCTGCGATCCCGAGGAGCCCTCGACCGAGACGCTGATCGAGCGGGTCCGCACCGCGGAAGCCGCCGCGCGCGCCGTGCCGGGCGTCACCAATTCTGAAGGGGCGGAAGCCTCCTGGGGCCGCAGCAAGGTGGCGCTCGCCGCCTCCAACGGCTTCCGCCAGGGCTATGCCGGCTCCCATTCCGGCCTCTCGGTCTCGGTGGTCGCCGGCGAAGGCACGGGCATGCAGCGCGACTACGATTTCACCTCGGCGGTCTATGGCAGCGAGCTCGAGGATCCCGCCGCCATGGGCCGGCGCGCCGGCGAGAAGGCGGTCAAGCGCCTCGATCCGCGCAAGGTGGCGACGGTCAAAGTGCCGGTGGTCTTCGACCCGCGGGTCGCCAACGGCCTGATCGGCCATCTGGCGGGCGCCATCAACGGCGCCTCCATCGCGCGCGGGATCAGCTTCCTCAAGGACAAGCTCGGTGAGCGCATCTTTCCCGTCGGTCTCGACATCGTGGAGGATCCTCTGCGCCCGCGGGGCCTCCGCTCCGCCCCCTTCGATGGCGAGGGGCTGCCCACCAGCCGGCGCAAGCTGGTGGCGGATGGGGTGCTGACCACCTGGGTGCTGGACCTGCGCTCGGCGCGCCAGCTCGGCCTCAAGAGCACCGGCAATGCTTCGCGCGGCACCTCCGGTCCGCCCAGCCCGGCGACGCGCAATCTCCATCTCGAGCCCGGTCCGCTGACGCCGGCCGAGCTGATGGCGGATATCGCCAGCGGCTTCTACTGCACCGAGCTGATCGGCATGGGCGTCAACAATGTCACCGGCGATTACAGCCGGGGTGCCGCCGGCTTCTGGATCGAGAACGGTGAGATCGCCTACCCCGTCGCCGAGATCACCATCGCCGGCAATCTGAAGGAGATGTTCCTGAACCTGGCCCCGGCCAATGATCTCGTCTTTCGCTACGGCACCAACGCGCCCACGACAAGGGTCGACGGCATGACGGTGGCGGGGCGTTAAGACAGCGCCTAAACGCTGTCTCATCACCTCAACCCGCCCTCTCCCCCTCCTCCTCCGTCATTCCGGCGAAAGCCGGAATCCAGGGGCCACATGCGAGGGATTTTGCCACTCGCCCCTGGATCCCGGCTTTCGCCGGGATGACGCGAGAGAGATCGATCAAGGCCGGCGGGCTTCCGCGCCCACACTCACGACCGTCAGTACCGGCCGCGGCTTCTTCGGCGCTTGGCGCTTCGAGCTTCCCAGCCAACGGCCCAGCCGGTCGAGATAGAGATAGATCACCGGCGTCGTGTAGAGCGTCAGCCATTGCGAGACCAGCAGCCCGCCGACGATGGCGACGCCCAGGGGCTGGCGGAGCTCCGCGCCGGCCCCCTGCCCCAGCGCCAGCGGCAGCCCGCCGAAGAGCGCGGCCATGGTCGTCATCATGATCGGCCGGAAGCGGAGCAGGCAGGCCTGGTGGATCGCCTCCAGCGGCGCTTTTCCTTCCTTGCGCTCCGCCTCCAGGGCGAAATCGATCATCATGATGGCGTTCTTCTTGACGATGCCGATCAAGAGGATGATGCCGATGAGAGCGATGATGCTGAGGTCGTAGCCGAAGAGCAGCAGCATCAGCAGCGCCCCCACCCCCGCCGAGGGCAAGGCCGAGAGAATGGTCAGCGGGTGGATGAAGCTCTCATAGAGCATGCCCAGCACCACATAGACCGCGAAGATCGCGGCCGCGACCAGCAAGGGCGTCGAGCTCAGCGAGGACTGGAACGCCTGGGCCGTGCCCTGGAAGGCGCCGTCGAGGGTCGCCGGGGTCTTCAGCGTGGCCTCCACCGCCTGGATCTTCTCGACGGCCTGGCCCAGCGCCACGCCGGGCGTCAGGTTGAAGGAGAGGGTGACCGCGGGGAACTGGCCCTCGTGATTGACCGAGAGCGGCTCGACCTTCGGGGTGAAATGCGCTACCGCGCTGAGGGGCACCTGCGCCCCGGTGGGACCGCGGATGAAGAGCCCCTCGAGCGCCGAGGGATCGGCCTGGAAGCCGGGTGCCACCTCGAGGATCACCTTGTACTGGTTGGTCGAGCTGTAGATCGTAGCGATCTGGCGCTGGCCGAAGGCGTCATAGAGAGTCTGGTCGATGAGGGAGAGCGAAAGCCCCATTCGATAGGCCATGTCGCGATCGATATCGACGGAGAGATGCGGGGCCGCCACCTGCTGGTCGGAGGCGACGTCCTGCAGCTCCGGCAGCTTCGCCATGGCATGCTCGATGATGGGCGCCCAGTGGTTGAGCTCCTCGGTGTTCGTGTCCGTCAGCGTGTACTGGTATTGCGTGCGGGCCAGCCGCCCGCCGACATTGATGTCCTGCCCGGCCTGCATATAGAAGCGCACGCCCGGCACGGCCGCGGTCTTGGCGCGCAAGCCCTGGATCACCTGGTCGGCGCTGACATTGCGCTGACCGAAGGGCTTCAGCTGCACGAACATGCGCGCCGTGTTCTCGGTGGCATTGCCGCCCGTGGCCCCGGCGAAGGCAACCACCGCCGCCACCGCCGGGTCGCGCTCCACGATGGAGGCGAGGCGATGCTGGATCGCCGACATGGCCGCGAAGGAGATGTCTTCCCGCGCCTCCGCCTGGGCGAAAATGAAGCCGGTGTCCTGCTGCGGGAAGAAGCCCTTGGGGATGATGACATAGAGATAGCCGGTCAGCGCGATGAGCCCCAAGGTCACCAGCAGCATGAGGGGCTGATGCGACAGCACCCAGCGCAGGCTCCGGTCATAGCCGGCCAGAACGGCCTCGAAGACATGCTCGGCGCCGCGGCTGAGCCGGTTGGCCCTCTGCTCGCTCTCGCGCTGGAGGAAGAGCGAGCACATCACCGGCGTCAGGGTCAGTGATACGAAGGCCGAGACCAGCACGGCGATGGTGACGGTCACCGCGAATTCATGGAACAGCCGGCCGACGATCCCGCCCATGAAAAGCAGCGGGATGAAGACGGCGATGAGGGAGAAGGTGATGGAGATGATGGTGAAGCCGATCTGCCCCGCCCCTTTGATGGCGGCCTCGAGCGGGCGCATCCCCTCCTCGAGATAGCGCACGATGTTCTCGATCATCACGATGGCGTCGTCGACCACGAAGCCGACGGCGATGGTGAGGCCCATGAGGGACAGGTTGTCGAGGCTATAGCCCAGCAGATACATGATGGCGAAGGTGCCGACGAGCGACAGCGGCACCGTGGCACTGGGGATGATGGTCGCCCAGACATGGCGCAGGAAAATGAAGATCACCATCACCACCAGCGCGATGGTGATGAGGAGCGTCCATTGCACGTCGGCGACCGAGGCCCGGATGGTGAGGGAGCGGTCCGAGACCAGATCGACCTTGACCGTCGGCGGGATGGATTCCTGCAGATGGGGCATCAGGGCCTTGATGGAATCGACCACGGTGATGGTATTGGCCCCGGCCTCACGCTGGATCAGCAGCAGCTCGGATTTCTTGTTGTCGTACCAGGCGCCGATGCGGTTCTGCTGCACCGAATTGACGACATCGCCGACATCCTGGAGGCGCACGGGCGCGCCGTTGCGATAGGCGACGATGACCTGGCGATAGGCATGGGCGTCGAAGAGCTGGTCGTTGGTATCGAGGGTATAGGTCTGCTGGGCTCCTTCCAGCGTTCCCTTCGCCTGATCCAGGGTCGCATTGCTGATCGCCGTGCGCACATCCTCGAGGCCAACGCCGCGCGAGGCCAGCGCCATGGGATTGACCTGGATATGGGGCGCATAGGTCTGCTGTCCCGCAACGATGACCTGGGAGACGCCGGGGGTCGTCGACAGTTTCTGGGCCAGGATCGTGCTGACATAGTCGTCGACCTTGTAGATCGGCAGATCGTCGCTATGCACCGCATAGATCAGCACGGGGCGATCGGCGGGATTCGTCTTCCGATAGGTCGGCGGATTGGGCAGGGTCGCGGGCAACAGCCCGCCCGCGGCATTGATCGCCGTCTGGACGTCCTGGGCGGCGCCGTCGATGTCGCGGGAAAGATCGAACTGCAGGGTGATGGAGGTCGAGCCCAGACCGCTGGTCGAGGTCATCTGACTGAGATCCGGGATCGCGCCGAACTGCTGCTCCAGCGGGGTGGCGACGGAGGAGGCCATGGTGTCGGGGCTCGCCCCCGGCAATTGGGCGCTGACGGTAATGGTGGGGAAATCGACATTGGGCAGTGCCGCCACGGGCAACAGGAAATAGGCGCCGATGCCGAAGACGAGCACGGCCAGCATCATCAGCGCCGTCGCGATCGGGCGGCGGATGAAGGTTTCGGAGATGTTCATCGATGTATCAGCCGCCTGCCTTGGGCACGCCTGCTGCGGCCGGGGGCGCGGCCTGGACCTTGGCGCCGGGGGAGAGGCGATACTGGCCGTCGACGACGATCTTCTCCCCCGCCGCCAGCCCGGCGGTGACGATCACCTGCCCGTCCTGGGTTCCACTGACCTCCACCGTGCGGCGCTCGACGCTCTGGTCGGGCTTGATGACATAGGCGTAATAGCCGTCCGGTCCCTGCTGCACGGTGGTCGCGGGCACGGTCACCGCATCCTTTCGGATCGAGAGGACGAGCCGCGCATTGACGAATTGCCCCGGCCAGAGCTCCGCCCCGGCATTGTCGAAGGTCGCCTTGAGGTGGATCGTGCCGGTCGTGGTATCGACCTGATTGTCGATCAGCGTCAGCTTGCCCACGGCCAGTATCTCGCGCGCATTGGCATCCAGGGCCTGGACCGCCAAAGCTTCCTTCGCCTGGTTGCGTCGGATATCGGTCAGGTAGCTCTGCGGGACCGTGAAATCGACGAAGATCGGCTTCAGCTGGGTGATGGAGACCAGCGCGGTATTGTCGCTGGCATGGACCAGATTGCCGGGGTCGACCAGCCGGGCGCCGGTGCGTCCGGTCAAGGGCGCGCGGATATCGGCATAGCCCAGGTTCAGCTGAGCGGTATCGATCGCCGCCGCATCCGCCTCGATCGATGCCTGGATCTGGCCGACCAGGGCCTTCTGGCTGTCAAAGGATTGCTGGGTCTGATAGCCGCTGGTGAGCAGACGGGAGAAGCGCTGCAGATCCGCTTTTGCGCTGACGAGCTGGGCCTCGTCCTTCTGCTTGGCGGCGTTTGCCTGGTCGAGGGCGGCCTGGAAAGCGCGCGGATCGACCTGGAACAGGGGATCGCCTTCCTTCACCTCCTGACCCTCGGTGAAGAAGGCCTTCATGATCTGCCCATCCACCCGGCTGCGGACGGTGACGGAGTTATAGGCCTGCACGGTGCCGAGCCCCTCCACATAGAGCGGCACGTTGCGCACCGCCGACAGCCCGGCGACGACGGGCACGGGCGCGCTCGAGGCGCTCGGCTGTGACGCGGCCGCGACGTAGTTCCTCTGGGTCCACCAGAACGCGCCGAGGCCGATCGCGAGCGCGGTGGCGCCCAGGAAAAGTTTTCTCATCATGACGGCAACCCTTGCCGCGGCAGCCGCGCGCGACCGTCGATCGCATCGCGCGGCGCTTCGGCATTCTTCGAAGGTGAAAGGCTGTGCATCACTAGGTGAGCCTGCATGCGGTGCTTGCCAATTAATCTTCGGTAATTTGCGACGCGCCGCGCGAGCTCGCCCAGGAGCGATCGCCTCTCGAATGCACGCTGCCGTCTCTCAATTCCTGCGGCCGGAAAACCCCTGCGGCCCTTAGCCGCTCGGCGATGATTGCACGCGAATTCCACAAGTCGCGCTAAGGGCGCATAAGTATGACGGATGCCGGGGCTTGTCCCAGTTGCGGCCGGAAAGCCTCGCTCTCTCAACCGTCGATTGGCCACAAGCTTTCTGGTCGCAAAGCAAGAAAATGGATCACGGAGAACACGGAGAGATTCCGGAGATCACGGAGGAGAAAGGCCGTTGACCCTGCACTCCCACTTCTCCGTGCACCTCCTGCGTCAACTCCGCGTCCTCCGTACCAAAAATGCTTGCAGTCGCACCCACTCGCTCGTCCTCGATCAGATCGGGCGGTGATCGACAACCGAGGCCGACATCGGATTGAGGGCGGGCAAACTCGTGGATGGTCGGCCTACGCCGACCATGACGGTTGAGAGAACGAGACCGACCGGCCTCTGCCAGACAGCCGTCTCGCCGAATCAGGGCCGCATCAGCTCCAGCGAAACGGACGAGAGCTCGATGGTGACCGGCAGGCGGGCGATGATGTCGCCGTCGCCCTGGACCGGATCGCCGGGCGGGCCGTCGATGACCACGCGCTGGCCGACGACGATCTCGACATCGGGGAGGCTCGCCAGCTTCCCCAAGGCAAGCGCGATTGCATAGCGGATCGTGCGGAAGACGCCGCCGCGGCGGAACAGGCAGACATGGAGCTCGGCCCGGTCGAGGCGGGCCTCCGGCGCCACGACGAAGCGCCCGCCGTAGTAGCGCCCGCGGGCAACGACGGCGGAGGCGGCCTCATATGCTGCGCCGTCGATGCTCACCCGATAGACGGGAAAGGGAAACCGGACGAGCTGGCGCAGCATCTCCAGCACATAGGCGCCCTTGCCCATGAGGCGCTTGGCGCGGGGCGAGACCCCCGCTACCACATGGGCATCGAAGCCGACGCCTGCCATCATGACGAAGGCCCGGCCGTTGGCGAGGCCGGGGCGGTAGAGGAGCGGGCGTCCCCTCACCGCCGCCTGGGCGGCCTGCTCCAGGGTCTCGATGCCGAGCTCCGCCGCCAGCACGTTGGCCGTGCCGAGGGGAATGAGCGCCAGCCGGCCCCCGCCCGCCGCGAGCCGGCCGTTGGCCGCCTCGTTCGCCGTGCCGTCGCCCCCGGCGATGATCAGGGTCTGCCCCCGCGGCGCGTTGCGCGCCAGGCGCTCGGCATCGCCGCGCGCGCCCGTGCGCTCGAGATCGACGGCCTCGCCCGCGCCGCTGAGCAGCGCCAGGGCTGCCGCCAGGCGCTTCGCCTTGCGCCGGCCGGCGGTGGGATTGAACACCACGGCCAGGCGGCTCGGCACCGCGGCCAGGCTTCGGGCACCACTTCTGCGGGCACCGAGCGGCACCACTTCCGTCATCGGACTGTCCATCTCGTCACTTTCGATAACATCGGCGTGTCAGTCCAACGACAAGATAATGAATATTTCGCGAAGCAAAACTATATCGCGGATTTTCGTTTGAGCGTCCTACCGAATATTGATATAGCACCCGCGAGCCTCACGATAGCCGGCGCATTCATGAACACGATCGCAACGGCCAATCGCTATCGTTCGATCTGGATCAGCGACAT
This sequence comes from Verrucomicrobiia bacterium, assembly GCA_035482595.1. Taxonomy (GTDB): domain Bacteria; phylum Pseudomonadota; class Alphaproteobacteria; order Dongiales; family Dongiaceae; genus DASXQK01. The sequence goes on along the minus strand of DATHQQ010000229.1, from coordinate 1,734 downwards.
CCATCTCGGCACTAGAGGCTGCAAGGCCGAATTCCTCCTCGATTTTCTTAAGCATACCGAGTCCGACTATCTCTATCTCGTGGGCGATATCATCGACTGCTGGCGCCTCCGCCGCAGCTGGTATTGGACTCAGAGCCACAATGATGTGGTCCAGAAGCTGCTGCGCAAGGCGCGCAAGGGCACCAAGGTGATCTATGTGCCCGGCAACCATGACGAGCCGCTGCGCGACTATACCGACATGCAGTTCGGCGGGGTCACAATTCTCGAAGAGACGATCCATGTCACCGCCGATGGGCGGCGCTTGCTGATCATGCATGGCGACAAGTTCGACGGCATCGTCAAATACGCCCGTTGGCTCGCCATTCTGGGCGACCAGGCCTACAATCTCCTCTTGGCCGTCAACCACTGGTACAATCTCTGGCGCCGCAAGTTCGGCTACAGTTATTGGTCGCTCTCCTCCTATCTGAAGCGCCGGGTCAAGGACGCCGTCAGCTATATCGACGATTTCGAGGTGGCGCTGGCCGATGAGGCGCGCCGGCGCGGGGTCGACGGCGTCGTCTGCGGCCATATCCACAAGGCCGAGATCCGCCAGTTCGGCTCCATCCTCTATTGCAACGACGGCGATTGGGTCGAGAGCTGCACCGCCCTGGTGGAGCATGCCGACGGAAGGCTCGAGATCCTGGAATGGGCGAGCCTGCGCAGCTTCTCGATGCTGAGCCTGGCCACGAGCTGATGCGCATCGTCATCGTTTCGGACGCCTGGCTGCCGCAGGTGAACGGCGTCGTGCGCACGCTGATGCGCACGGTGGAGGAGCTGAGCCAGCTCGGCCATGAGACGAAGGTGATCTCCCCCGATCTCTTCACGAGCTTTCCCTGCCCCACCTATCCCGAGATTCGCCTGGCGGTCCTGCCCCGCCGGCGCCTCGCGCGGCTGATCGATTCCTTTCAGCCTTGCGCCATTCATCTCTCGACGGAGGGGCCGCTGGGCATGGCGGCGCGGCGTTATTGCCTTCGCCGCGGCCTGCCCTTCACCACCGCCTTCCACACGCGCTTCCCCGAATATGTGAAGGCGCGGATCGGCTTGCCGCTGCCCGTCGGCTATGCGGCGCTGCGGCGCTTCCATGCGCCGGCCAGCGGGGTGATGGTGGCGACGGCGAGCCTGGAGCAGGATCTGGCGGGGCGCGGCTTCCGCAATCTGCGGCGCTGGACGCGCGGCGTGGACACCGAGCTCTTCCATCCCCGAGAGAAATCCTTCCTCGATCTGCCGCGCCCGGTCCATCTCTTCGTCGGCCGGGTGGCGGTGGAGAAGAACATCGAGGCCTTCCTCAAGCTCGATCTGCCCGGCAGCAAGATCGTGGTGGGCGGCGGCCCGCAGCTCCCCGAGCTCAGCCGGCGCTACCCCGAGGTGCGATTCGCCGGCCCGCGCGAGGGCGAGGACCTGGCCTGCCACTATGCCGCCGCCGATGTCTTCGTCTTCCCCAGCCGCACCGATACTTTCGGCCTGGTGCTGCTCGAGGCCCTGGCATCGGGCGTGCCGGTGGCAGCATTTCCAGTGCCCGGACCGCTCGATGTGGTGAACGGCTTCGGCGTCGGCTTCCTCGAGGAGGATCTGGCCTCGGCCGCCCGCCACGCGCTCGCGATCTCGCCCCAGGCCTGCCGTGACTTCGCCCTGCAATTCTCCTGGCGGCGCTCGGCCGAGCAGTTCCTGGGCAACCTTCAGCCCTTCGATCCGGCG
>DATHQQ010000228.1:0-2049 GCA_035482595.1 Verrucomicrobiia bacterium | reverse complement strand
GGATGGGAATGTCGGGAAAGAGCACGGGGATCACGAGCGGAATGATGCCGAAGGGCGCGTATTTCGCACAGAGCAGCGCGACCCGCGCCTCGATGGGTAGAGCGGGGAAAGGCAGGCCGCTGAAATCCTGCATGTCCATGACCTTGGTCAGGTCCTCGCCGGTGACCGTGACCGTCCCGGGCGAGGCGCCGCTTCCCGCCTGCACCTCGACATTGGTCATGACGCCGTCGAAGAGCGGCGCCGGCGTGCCGTTGAGGGTGACGACCAGCATGACCCGCAGCGGCGGCACGCCGATGGAGGTGCTCTGCCCCGCGGCGATCAGGAAGATCGTGTTCAGCTCGGACTTGGCCGAGAACTGGAAGGACAGCTGAAATCCGCTCGACGAGCCGGCGGCCGTCGTCACCTGGACGCTGTCGAGGGCGTCCATTACCACCCGCGGCGCCGGGAAGGGAATGACCGGCCCCATGAGCAGCGTGAGCTGGATGCCCTTAGCCAGCATCGCTCGCTCCCGGTATGCCTTCGGGCAACGTGATCCGCAGGCGCCGCCCGGCCGTATCGGTAAGCTCCGCCGGGCTGATGGCGCGATTGGCATCGCAGATGCGCCAATACTGGAGCGGATCGCCGAGAAACTGCGCCGCAAGATTGTCGATGCGGTCGCCGGCGGCGACGACATGCTCGCTGAGCAGGGCGAAATTCTCCGGCGGCGGCACGAAGCGGCGCCGGAGAAAAGCGATGGTCGTGCCGTCGGGCAAAGTGAGCTGGGCCGCGGCGATACCGTAGTAGCGGCTCGTATTGGGATAGAGGGGCGTGACGAGGGCGTTCGCCTGCAGGAAGGCCTGTATCGGGTCCATCAGCCGATCCCTCCGATGCCGAGTGCCACGAAGCTGCCGGCCTGCGCCTTGGCCGCCAGCTGCTCCTTGGTCTGCAGATAGCTCATGAACAGGCTGCCGCCCTTGCTCGAGAAGCCCAGATCGTCGACCGACAGCACGCGAAGGCCCAGGCTCACCTTGGCGCGGATCGGGTTCAGCGCCGGATCGAAGGCCTCCTCGGTGATGGAGAAGTCGGTGAGGCGCACCGGCACGATCCGGCTCTTGCCCCAGACGAAGAGGGTGAGGGGCGCCAACATGGGCGCGATCTCCAGCGTGCCCGAGCTCGCATCGGAATCCACTCGCAGCAGCTGGGCGCTGGTCGGATTGGCCAGGGATTCCAGAACCGCGAGCTGCGGCTGGATGCCGCTCTCCACCGTTGCCTGGTTCTGATCGGGGAATTCCAGCTGGTCCGTGGCATCGATCTCGGCGTCGAGCTTGATCGTCTCGACCGCCGGCCCCTTGAAGCGTAGAGGCTCCGACCTTTGCCCCGCCTCCGCGCCCGCGGCCTGGACCTGCAAGGTACGGGTGACGGAGTCCGGATTGTACTGGAGCGAGATGATGCGCTTCACCTGGCCCGTATCGGCATCGATCAGCACCAGGCCGCCCTTGAGGACCTTCGGTGATCCGGGAAAGGTGGTCATCTATCGGCTCCTGGTGTGGCGCTCATGCGCGTGCATCCTCGGTCCTCAGCTGCAGGCCAAAGCCGCGTTGAAATGCGTACCGGGCGAGGTGTTCCTGGTGAGCCCCATCCCTGGGAATGCATTGAGCCTGGCGATCAACGCATCGCCTGCCGGGCGGGCGTTCTGCATCATCTGCAGCCAGATCTTGAACTTCATGACGTTGCAGGGGATGGCCTGGCAGCGGACATCGAAGAACATCTTGATGCTGTCGAAAGCGGCACCGCGCTGCGCCTGAGTGGTTCCGCCGGCGGCGTAGTTGGTGAAGATCGGGCCGAAATCGTTCGACACGCTGAAGGCGCCGGTCGTGTTGTTGATGGTCCAGAGGTCGAGAAAATGCAGCGAGAAGCCCTCGGTGTGGATGCGCAGCTCCTCGCCGGAGGTTGCGGCATGGGCCGTGGAGCCGATGCTGACGAATTGGATGAGGAAATCAGAGGCATGCTCGTTCTCGTGGTCGAACGCCATCTGGGTGTGCTGCGGCCCGACCGGGTCCAGGGCGTTCG
>DATHQQ010000227.1:0-2919 GCA_035482595.1 Verrucomicrobiia bacterium | reverse complement strand
GCCGGAGATCACGCCGAAGACCGGCACGAGCAAGGTGAAGGGCATCACCTGATTGATGGGAAAGCGTCGCATCATCCGGTACCAGACGCCATAGCCTATCACGGTGACGAAGGCGGCCTGGTAGGCGATGACGCCCCAGGCCTCCCAGCCGGCGCTCCGGATCGCTTCCAGCTGTCCGCTCTCGGTCAGCCAGGAGACGATCAGGGTCTGCGGCGCGGCCAGCAGAGCCACCCACCCGTTCAGATTGAAGACCTCGATATCGTCGCCCAGCAGCTTGATCTGGATATTCGCGGTGGCCCAGACGCAGGCCGCGGCAACGATGAGGGCGAGCGATCCCAGCTCCCCCGCAAAGCGCGGCTGGCCGGCGATCAGGATCACGCCCAGGAAGGCGATGACGATGCCGAGGATCCGGCGCCAATGCAGCGTCTCCTTGAAGACCACGGCGGCGAGGAGGGCGGCGAAGGGCACCTGGATCTGCACGGCGATGGCCGCCGTCGCGGCATCGACCTTCTCCATGCCGGCGAAGATCATGCCGAAATGCAGCACACCCAGAGTGACCGAGAGGGCGGCCACCTGCAGCAGCTTGCCGCGCGGCAGAGGCCGCAGGAAGGGCGAAAGCGCGATCGCCACGGCGATGAAGCGGATGCCGACGAAGAGAAGCGGCGGCCAATGGGCGAGCCCGATCTTGACCACGGCGAAATTGAAGCCCCAGGCCACCGTCACCACCAGCAACCCCAGGTAGTGGCGGGCATGCATATGGGGGATGGTCACGAAGCGGTCTCTCGGCCCGGGGAGTCCTTCGCCAGCTCCTCACGCTTATGCTCGAGCTCGAGCCAGCGCTCCTCGGCAGCGGCCAACGCCTGCTTCGCCGCGGCGAGGCGCGCGGCCTTGGCCTCATAGCCTGCCCGGTCGCGGCCATAGAGGCCGGGATCGGCCAGCGCCTTCTCCAGTGTCGCGAGCTCGGCGTGCAGGCGGTCGATCTCGCGCGGCAGCCCATCGAGCTCGCGCTGCTCCTTATAGCCCAGGCGCTGGGGTGCCCGGGCCCGCCGCTCCGCCGCGGGGCCGGCCGGTGCCCGCGCCGCCGGGGATTTCGGAGCTTCCGGGCGCGGCAGATCCGAATAGCCGCCCGCATGCTCCACCGCGCTGCCGTCGCCGGCCATGACGATGACCGATGTGACCAGGCGGTCGAGGAAGTCGCGGTCGTGGCTCACCAGCAGGACGGTGCCGTCGTACTCGTCCAGCACCTCCTCCAACAGATCGAGGGTCTCGAGATCGAGATCGTTGGTCGGCTCGTCCATGATCAGGAGATTGCTGGGTGCGGCGAAGAGACGGGCGAGCAGCAGCCGCGCCCGCTCGCCGCCCGAGAGCCGCGAAACCGGCATCAGGGCCTGGCGCTCGTCGAAGAGGAAATCGCGCAGATAGGCGACCACATGCTTCTGGGCGCCGCGCACCATGATGCTGTCGCCCCCCGCCGGGGCCAGGGTTTCCCACAGGGTCGCATCCTCGGCCAGGGGGGCCCGCTTCTGGTCGAAATAGGCGGGGATCAGATTGGTGCCGTGGCGCAGGCTCCCGGAATCCGGCTTGATCTCCCCCAGCAGCAGCTTCAGCAGGGTGGTCTTGCCGGCGCCATTGGGGCCGATGATCCCGATGCGGTCGCCGCGCATGATGCGGGTCGAGAAATCCTTCAGCAGCAGGCGCTCGCCGAAGCTCTTGGCGAGATCGACAGCCTCGATGACGAGCTGGCCGCCGGCGGGTGCGGCCTCGGCGGCGAGCTTGGCCCGGCCGGGCCTGAGGATGCGGCTGGCACGCTCGGCACGCAGCGCCTGAAGCCGCCGGCGCCGGCCTTCGTTGCGGCTGCGCCGGGCGGTGACGCCGCGCAGATGCCAATATTGCTCGGTGGCGATGCGCTTCTCCAGCCGCTGGGCCTCGCGCTCCTCGCGCTCGATCAGCTCCTGCGACCAGGCCTCGAAGCGGGCGAAGCCGGCGTCGAGCTCGTGCAGTTGGCCGCGCTCGAGCCAGAGCACGCGGGTCGAGAGGCGTGTGAGGAAGGCGCGATCGTGGCTGATGAAAAGCAACGCGCCCTGGAAGCCCAGCAGCATCTCCTCGAGCCATTCGATGGTCGGCAGGTCGAGGTGATTGGTGGGCTCGTCCAGCAGCAGCAGATCGGGATCGCCGGCCAGCGCCCGAGCCAAGGCCGCGCGCCGGCTCTCGCCCCCGGAGAGCCCGGCGGGATCGCGGGATCCGTCGAGGCTGAGGCGGTCGAGGAGGGCCGCGACCCGGTGCGCCGAGGCCCCATCGGCTGCTACGAAATCCGCCAGACTCACAAAGCCGCCGAATTCCGGCTCCTGGGCCAGCACCCCGACCCGCAGGCCCGGCTGCAGGAAGCGGCTGCCGGCATCGATCTCCATGCTGCCGGCCAGGATCTTCAGGATCGTCGACTTGCCCGAGCCATTGGCGCCCACCAGAGCGACCCTCTCGCCGCGCCCGATGCCGAGATCGATATCGGCGAAGAGCGGCCGGCCGCCAAAGGTCAGCCGGGCGCCACGCAGCGCCGCGATGGGAGGCGAGGCGGGCATGGATCAGTGGCCGTGAGGCGGGAGAGAGTGCAGGACGCTAGACAATGCCCCGTTCCTTGCAGATCCGGTCATAGGCGGCGTTGACGGTGGCGAGGCGGGCGGTGCCGAGGGCGACCGCCTCGGCGGGCATGCCCTTGGCGATCAGCCGGTCGGGATGGGACTCGCGCACGATCTTGCGATAGGCCGCCTTGATCGCCGCATTGTCCATCCCGCGATTGACGCCGAGCACGCTATAGGGGTCGGCGGCATCGGCGCCCAGATGGCTCTCACGGATGCGGGCGAAATCGGCCTCGTCGAAGCCGAAGATCTCCGCGACCCGGCGGAGATAGGCGATCTCCGCCTC